>NZ_CAUDSG010000001.1:0-159944 GCF_958451995.1 Candidatus Avelusimicrobium alvi | reverse complement strand
AATCAAAAACCACCCCTTGCGAGGTGGTTTTAAAACGTCGCAGCCCGTCTTACAGCGAAATCGCGTTCACCGGGCAGGTGTACTTATGCTTTGCATAACTGCCCTTACGCTCTTTCTCTTACAGCGGTTTGCTCCGGCAGGTAAGCTTTGGGCTGGCATAACTACCCGCCGTATAATAAAAAACCACCCCTTGCGAGGTGGTTTTAAAACGTCGCAACCCGTCTTACAGAGAAATCGCGTTCACCGGGCAGGTGTACTTATGCTTTGCATAACTGCCCCACGCTCTTTCTCTTACAGCGGTTTGCTCCGGCAGGTAGGCTTTGGGCTGGCATAACTGCCCGCCCGTATAATAAAAAACCACCCCTTGCGAGGTGGTTTAAAGTGTCGCAATCCGTCTTACAGAGAAATCGCGTTCACCGGGCAGGTGCCGGCGCAAGCGCCACACTCAATGCATTTGGATTCGTCAATTTTTCTTTTGCCGTCCACTTCGCTGATGGCGGCCACGGGGCAGGCGGATTCGCAAGCGCCGCAGTTGATGCAGGTATCCGGATTAACTTTATAAGCCATAGTTTTGGTCTCCTTTGGTAAAAATTGTTACTTAAATTATACAAAAAAATAATTCCCCGCGCCGCGGCCGGCGGGCCCCGTCGGAATATCCCTCTTGTAAAGCGGCGGGCGTTGTGGTAAAATATTAAAGTAAGGATAAACTAACTTTTATGGAAAAAGACAACTCCCGCACACTTCATCAGCTTAAACCGGGCACCACCGCCCAGATTAAAGAGATTCAAACGGATGCCAAAATGGCCGGAAAACTGGCCGCGATGGGCATCCTCAAGGGCCAGTTTATCACGCGCAAGGCCGGTTCCAGCCCCGTGGTGGTAAACGTGTCCGGCACGGAAGTGGCCATCGGCCGCGAAACCGCCAAAAAAATTTTCGTTACCTCCAAAAAGAATACTTTTCTTTTGGCGGGCAATCCCAATGTGGGAAAAAGCTTGATTTTCTCCCGCCTGACGGGGATTGGCATTATTTCGTCCAACTTTCCGGGCACGACGGTGGGGCTTAATTACGGCCAGACCCAGTTTGACGGCGAATCCTACGATATTATTGACATTCCCGGCCTCTACCGCCTGGAAGAAGAATGGCTGATTGAGGGCCGCAAACGCAATTTGTTTAAGGAGCTGGAATACGATTTTATCGTGTGCGTGGCGGACGCTTCCCACCTGGAGCGCAACCTGTATTTCCTGCTGGAAATCATGCAGCTTAAAAAGCCGGTCATCCTGCTGCTTAACAAGTTTGACGAGGCCCAGCGCAAAGGCATTAACATTGATGTAAAAGCGTTGGAAAAACTGCTGGGCATTCCCGTTATTCCCGCCGTGGCCACCACGGGCGAAGGACTTAAAGACCTGGCCTACCAGGCCGCCCGCATCGCTTCGCACAAAACGGCGGAAAGCCCGCTGGTTATTCCCCCCACGCCGGAAGGAAAATGGCACGCCATCGGCCATATCATTCATAAAGTGCAGACGGTAAAACACAAACATCCGTCTTTCTGGGAAAAGCTCCAGGGCTGGGCCACCACGCCCGCTACGGGCCTGCCCATTGCGTTCTGCGTGCTGATTCTTTCCTTCTTTTTGATTCGTTGGGTGGGCGAAGGCATTATTGATTTTTTTGACCCGCTGTACGAAAATTATTATGTGCCGTTTTTGGAGCGTATTTTCGGCGCGTGGAAAGACAATTACCTGGGGTTCTTGCTGCTGGGCGACGGCGGCGAAACTTATTTCGGCGTACTGACCGACGGGCTGAAAATTGCGTTGGTGGACGTGATGTCGTATGTGCTGGCGTTTTACGCCTTGCTGGGCTTTTTGGGCGAGCTGGGCTATCTGCCCCGTTTGGCGGTGCTGTTGGACGGCTTATTGCACAAAATCGGTCTGCACGGCTATGGCGCGCTTCCCATTATGCTGGGATTTGGGTGCAAAGTGCCGGCGGTGATGGGCATACGCGTGCTGGAAACGCGGCGGGAGCGGATTATTGCGCTGGCGCTTATTTTGGTGCTGGCGCCGTGTATTTCGCAGACGGCCATGATTATTTCCATTCTTTCGCCTTACGGCCTTAAATATATGCTGATTGTATTCTTTGCGCTGTTTGTCAACGGCCTTGTGGCCGGAACGATTTTAAATAAGCTGATGAAAGGCGAAACGCCGGAACTGTTTATGGAAATCCCTTCCTGGCAGGTGCCTAAAATCCGTCCGCTGCTGCGCAAACTGTGGATTCGCATGAAAGAATACCTGTGCGACGCGCTTCCGCTGATTTTAATCGGCATTGTGTTTGTGGATTTGATGCAGCTTTCCGGCGTAACGAACTGGGTGGCGCGTATTGCGCGCTATCCGGTGGAGTATTTGCTGGGTCTGCCCGCCGAAACCACGCCTCTTTTGATTTTAGGGTTCCTGCGCAAGGACGTATCCATCGCCCTGTTGGAGCCTTTCCACCTGGCGCCGCAGTCCATTGTGGTGGCGTGCGTGTTTATGGCGATGTATCTGCCCTGCGTGGCCACGTTCTTTGTCATGCTGCGCGAAAGCGGCTGGAAAGATACGTTTAGAGTGGTTGCGCTTACGCTGGGGATGGCGTTTGTATCGGCCTTTATCCTGCGCCTGATTTTGCTGTAAGCTGTTTTGCGGACTGGACGCCCCGGGCCTTTCTGTTGGCCCGGGGCGTTTTTGTGTTAAAAACCTATTATTTTGCACCAATCTTTTCCGTCCTCACTGTCGTTTGAACAAGTGATATTATTTACACTTGCATCTACATAATTGCTTTGATAGGCGGTGGTTTCCAACGTATATTTATTGCAAGGTCTGCGGATTGCCATGATATATTGTCCGTCTGCCCAGTATTCAAAATCTTTGGTGGCGGGGCCTGCTGTTGTACCATAGTCACATATAGGTGTTTGGTTTCCTTTTACTTCTAAGTTTATAGAAGTAAATAGATTATTATCTTCCGACCCTTGCATGCAATTGCTCTCATTTGAATGTTCCAATAAGCAAAGAGCCTGTTGGTCTCGGAGGGTTTTAAGTAAAGTGATTGCTTCCGTTGCACGGCTTTTTTCCACGGCTTTTTCGTATTGCGGCAGTGCCACCGCGGACAGAATGCCGATAATCAGTACAACTACCAGCAGCTCAATGAGCGTGAATCCCGTTTCAGTTGGTTGCATATGTTTTCTCCTTATTTTTAATTCTGTTTTTGGAAAACATAACGCAAAAAACGGCCGTTATAGTTGAGCTTCTTGCACTAACCCAAACTATAACAGCCGTAGTTCCTTGCCATATTGCTATGGCAAGGAACATTCGGCGCAAAACAACCGGGTAATTAGTCCGTTTGCTTTGCGCCTAAACCAGCTGCTTTTGGAGTGCAAGAATGCCGTCGGTCTCCCGACAGCTCTCCGTATTCCCATACGGTTCCAAAAACAGATAAATTGTAACTAAGCCGGGCGGCTTAGGGTGCTGCTTGCTTTACCTCTCTTTCAAATCAGTTGTAGCTTCCGATACGGCCGATGTCCACCGGCACCGGGATTTCCACCCCCAGCGGGCCTTCAAAATACATCGTGCCCGTCAAATGGTAGTCCAGCGTGCCGCTGCCCATGCTGATAAGCCCCAGCGTTTTGCTGTTAAATACCGACATCGGCACCGTCAGCCGCGCTTTGGCGTTTTTAACGGAATTGGGCTCAATTTTAATGTCTTTAAGCGTAACGTCGGCCATTTTGTCTTCGTTTACGCTCAGTTCCCCCTCAAAACGTTTGAGCGAAGCGGCCTCTTTGCGGTTCATATTGGTGATGGCGATGGTAACGTCAAACCCGAACGAGGTTAAATTGTAATCGGTCAGTTCCACGCTTTTAAGCGAGAACTTGCAGTCGGCCATATTTTCGGTTTCCTTGACGGTCGCACACGCGGTAAAAAGCGTACCCGCCAAAAGAAGCAAGAACAGTTTCTTCATAAAACCTCCAAAGTCTGAGAATAATAAATTGTATAATAAATTTAGCTTTTATGGAGATATTATGAATCCTTTACAACAAAAAATATATGACCGTTTTGTTCGTTACGTCGCCGTGGACACCACCAGCGACCCCGCCAGCACCGCCGTTCCCACCACCCCCAGCCAGATTTCTTTTGCGCATAAACTGGCCGCGGAAATGAAAACCGTCGGATTTACGGATGTGGAAGTAGACGAATACGGTTTTGTAACGGGGCTGCTGCCCGCCAATACCGATAAAAAGGCCCCCGTTATCGGGCTTTTTGCGCATATGGACACCGTTTGCGACTACAGCGGTAAACATATCCGCCCCCGGCTCCACCCCGATTATGACGGCGGAAAAATTACCATTAACGCCGACAAAAAAATGTTCCTTACCCCGGAAACGGACCGCAGCCTCAAGCTGTGCGTCGGGGATACTATCGTTACGGCGGACGGCAATTCGCTGTTGGCCGGGGACGATAAAATCGGCATTGCCGTGATTATGACGCTGGCCGAGTATTTAACCGCGCACCCCGAAATCAAACACGGCCCGTTAAAAGCCGCGTTTACCATTGACGAAGAAACGGGCACGGGCATCGGTTATTTTGACGTGGAAAAATTCGGCGCGGATTTTGCCTATACGGTAGACGGAGCCACGCTGGGCGATATTGACTGCGGCAATTTTAATGCCGACACCGTAACCTTCCGCATTACCGGCAAGCCCTGCCACCCCGGTTCGGCCAAAGGGTTTATGGCCAACCCCGTGCGCATCGCGGCGGATATCGTGTCCTCCTGGCCGGAAGACAAACTGCCCGAAACCACCGACGGCGAAGACGGTTTCGTGCTGTTTAAAGACGTGGAAGGCGGGCTGGACAGCGCCGTATTAAAAGGCATCGTTCGCGAACACGATTTGGCCAAATTTGAAGAATTTAAAAAGATGCTGGAAGCGCTGGCCGAAGAAAAACGCCGCAAATATCCGGCCGCCAAAATTGAAATTGAATTTAAAAAGCAGTACCGCAATATGCGCGACATTTTAAAAGAACGCCCGCAGGCGATGGAACTGCTGGAAGCCGCCTTGCAGGAAAACCATGTGCAGTACCGCCTGACGCAGGCGCGCGGCGGCACGGACGGAGCCCAGCTGACGCTTCGCGGCCTGCCTACGCCCAACATCTTTGCCGGGTACGAAAACCCGCACGGGCCGTATGAATGGCTGAGCATGAACTGGGTGGAAAAGGCGTTTCACGTGCTGGAAAGCATAGCCAAAAACGCCGTCAAATAACCCCCGATACGGGATATCCGGCCGGCAAGTCCCGCTGGTTTGTCTATAAATAAGTTAGAGCCACACCGCAAGCAGCGGTGTGGCTTTTTATAAATACCGCTTACAAGAAACCCCGGGCGTAAGCCCGAGGGATGGAGTGTGTATCCCGCCGCAAGAAAACGGAGTTTTCTTATTAAACAGACTGGATCCCGGCTCCATGGCCGGGATGACGGCCAAATTTGTAAATCCTTTCCTTTTAGCGGGGGGCAAAATCAAGCGAAGCTGAGATTTTGGAACAAAAGATACCCCGGGCTCACGCCCGGGGGGTTTTATGTAAGGTTTGTTTGGCCGCCGCCGGAATGCCGGCGGGGCTTCCCCCTCCTCCTTCGCGATGGGGCGCGTATTCATTGTTATTGGGGCGTTTTTAGGCTTATTTGCCCCGCTGTGCGCGTTTTAGGCGAAGAGGTGTAAAGGGGCACGCCATAAAAAAGCCCCGCCGTAGCGGGGCTTTTTGAGGAAAGAACTGATTATCTGTTCACCGTTCCGGTCTGCTGGGGCATATTCTGGGGCGGGACGGTTAACACGCCCTGCTCCTGCCCCGTCTGCGGCGCCGCCGCGGACGGCTGTTGGGGCATCATTCCGCCTTGAGAAACGGAGTCCAACAGATTCTTGGCATCAGAAATAGTCGGGTCCAGCGCTTTGGTTACCGTATTATAGTTGAAACGGTACGAAATTTTGAAGCTCTGCGGATTCTCCGGCGGAACTTTTACCAGAATGGAGTAATTGTCCGGATCCACGGCGGTGGAAATGTCCCACGTAATCAGGTCCTTGGCGGCCGGATGTTTGGCTTCAATAAATTCCTGAAGCGTATAGCCGTTCATCAGCGGGAAGTTTTTCACTTCGGCCAGCGTCGCGTCCATCGGGTTGGCGGCGGGAGACGGTTCGTTGTAAACGGGCTGTTGCGCAGTCTGTCCGCCTAACATTTCTTCCATTTGGGCGTTTTGTTCGGCGGTTTGGGCCGCATCCTGTTTGGAAGAAAGCAGGTTAAACTGCGGCGGAATTAAATTCATAAACGCCAGCATAACGTAGATGACCGCGGCCAATACAACCGCCACCAGCGTGCCGATAATGGCTTTCGTCATGCCGCCGGAGGTTTTTACGTCCGCGCTCTTCATGTCGTGCTGGGTGTTGATGTCGTCGTCCAAGTCGTCAAGGTGCAGGCGGTCGGACTGGGCCGGTTCCGGCACCATCGGCACGGTTTTGATGTCCAGCGTCGCGCCGCGTTTGGTTTTGATGGTGTTTTCCAAAATAACCTGGGACACCGTAACGTCTTTCGGCGCGTCCGTAGCCGGTTCAACCGGTTTTTCCGTCTGCTTGGTGGAAGCCACCATTTCCTGTACGTCGGAGGTCTGGCTTGCTTCGTCCAGCGGCTGGTTCAGCGCGTCGTCCGGGTTGGCGGAGGCGGACTGGAGCCCGCTGAGTTCTTTGGGCAGGGCGTTTCCGTCCGTCTGGGCGGGCGGCACGAAATCGGAAATCAAATAGGTGGAGCCTTCTTTGAGTTCAATTTCGGTTAAATCGTTGGGGTTGCCTACGGGCAGCGGCTTGTCGGCCGTCTGGTCGCTAAACTGCGGCAGGGCGGGTTCGGGCGTATCGGCGGCGGCCGGTTCGGCGGCTTTTTGCTCGGGCGCTACGCCAAAGAGCTGTTCCACGCTCTGGCTTTCCTGCGTATCCCGCTCGGCGAACGCTTCGTTCAAGTCGGCGTCGGTAATGATGACGCCTTCGGGTTTTTCGGCCTTGGCGCCGGGGACGAGTTCCTGCAGGGTTTCGTCTTTTTCTTCCGCCTGCTCAAGCGTTTGCGGTTTGGCGGCCTGGTCGTCAATAGAAGGCAAGTCGGCCAGCTGCGGGCCGGCCGCGGGGGCCGCCTGCGGTTCGGGCTGGACGGGCTGGTCCGCCGGCATTTCGGCGGCGGGTTTTACTTCTTCCACCTGTTCGGGCTGGGCCCGGTCCGGCGCGATAGAAAGCGCGGGTTCCTGCTGTGCGCTGGTAAAATCCAGCGTCTGCTTTTCGGGCAGCGGTTCGGCGGCCGCTTCGGCCACGGTTTCAAAGCCGGGGGCGTCTTCTTTCTTTTCTTCTTGGCCGGATAAAGCGTTGAGGCCGGCCACGGCGGCCGCGCCGGCGGCGGCTCCGGCTGCTGCTGCCGCGGCGATGTTAAAGGTGTCGGCTTTCTTTTCTTCTTCTTTTTCTTTAATGACCTGGTCCAGCACGTCTTCTTTGGGTTCGGCGGTCAGTTCGCTAAGCAGTGCGTCTTTGGCGGCTTCGTCCACGGACGGCGTGCTGACTTCGGCCGGGTTTTCCGCTTCGGCGGATTTAAGGGCGTCGTCCAGCGTCGGTTTGGCGGGCTCGGCGGCTTTTAAGGCGGCGGCCTGCGCGGCGAGTTCCTGGGCCTGTTTGGGAGTCAGCAGGTCCTGGAAAGTGCTTTCTTTTTCTTCCTGGGTCTGGACCTTGGCGTTATATAAGGAATCTAACGCGGAGCGGAGCACCACTTCTTCTTCGGCTTTGGAGCCGAGGGAAACTTCGGTCTGTGCGGAGTCTGCGCCGTCTTTTTTATCGCCCAAGTCCACGGGGCCGAGCATATCCAAGGGTTTTTCCTGGTTGGCGGCGGCGACGATGTCCTCCGCCTGGGAAACCAGGCTTTCCGTGTTGGTGATAAGGGCTTCTTCGTTGACGGGGTCTATATCTTGGCGCGTAAGGGTGATGGTGTTGCGCGCGTCGTCCTGAGGCGGCTCGTACGCGGGCAGGGGCTGGGTGGCGGTGCGGGCGTTTTGCGCCGAAGCGATGGCCGTATCCAGCTTGGTTTGCATATCGTCAAGCTTGGCCTGCAGGCCGGAAATTTCGCGGGTCAGCAAATCAATTTTTTCCAAAAGCAGTCCGGTTACGTTATCCGCCCCGGCGGCTTGCGCGGGCAGGGGCTCGTTGTGCGC
Organism: Candidatus Avelusimicrobium alvi; assembly: GCF_958451995.1. Lineage (NCBI taxonomy): Bacteria > Pseudomonadati > Elusimicrobiota > Elusimicrobia > Elusimicrobiales > Elusimicrobiaceae > Candidatus Avelusimicrobium > Candidatus Avelusimicrobium alvi. The sequence continues at coordinate 151,706 of NZ_CAUDSG010000001.1, read as the reverse complement.
GGTCTGCGTTTTGAAGACTTCGGAGGCCGGAAGCGGCTGGTTGATGGTTTTTTCAACCTGGTCAAATTCAAAAATGCTGGAAGCCTTCACCCATTCCTGGGTGCCTCCCGCGGCGATTTCTTCGGAGCAGATCAGCGTGTCCGGGGTAAAGCCTTGCAGCGTTACCAGTTTGTCCTCTTCGTAAGGACCCTCTACTTTGTCGTTGATGTAGACCCAATATCTCATGTTTTTTCACCCTTGAAAAAATAAATATAACACGGCACGATAAAAGCATAGCAAATTATCGCGCGATTTAACAGCGTTTTTTCCCGCGGCGCGCTTACGCTTTTGAAGAGGCGCGCGCCTGTTTGTAGCGGTTAAGCAAATTTTCCAGCTCTTCTTTGCTGGTTTTTTTCTTCTGGATATTGGTGAGCATATCCGTCATCAGCTCCAGCGAAGAACCGTTTTCCAGCATTTCCAGCACAAACTGCGAAATACGGCGGTTGTACGTGCCGTTTAGTTCCCCCACCAGCGTGCGCAGGGCGAAGACGTGTTTTTCGCGGTCGGATTTCCAGAAAGTGTACGGCGCCAGGGATTCTTCAAAAAACTTCATCAGCTCTTCGGCGGATTTGGTGCCGAGGTAGCTTTTCATCAGCTCCGGCGCGAGGCCCTGCGTAAGCGTCTGCGCTTTTAAGTCGCGCAGGTATTGGGCCTGTTTGGCGGCTTCTTCCTGGCTTAAAGAGCCCAGAAGCACCTTGCAGGCGAGTTCTTTATTGTCTTTTTCGTCGCTGCAGTACGGAAGCGCGTGCAGGAGCTCCTGCATTTCGCGCTCCAGCTGCACAAAAGTTTTTTTGCCGCCGAAGCGGTCGGCCAGGTCGTATTCATAGCCGCTGTAGAGATCTTTTTTGGAAAGGTTCCGGCGCAGTACTTCGCGCTCGCGGCGGATGGAGGCTTTTTGGCTGGCGTTTTCAAAGCTGTCGGCGGTTCCGTCCAGCAGTACGCGCACGGCCAGGCCCAGGTTTTCTTCCGGGCTGGATACGTGCGGCAGTTTTTTAAGCACGGCCTCAAACGTGGCCGCGATGTCCGCCGGCGTTTTGGCTTTTAAATAGCGGCAGGCGATAATCATTAAATCGTCTTCCAGAATCTGCCCGTTTAAGAGTTTGGACAAAAGGGCCACGTCCTGCGCGTCTTTGGGCGTAATCTGGCACAGCATGGCGCGCGCGGCGAGCGAGGCGCAGAGCTGCTTGTCCGGGTTTTGTTCCAAAAGCAGTTTAAACAAACGTTCAAACTCCGGCTGAAAAGCGATGCTGGCGGGCTGGGTATAAAGAAGCTCCAGCTCGGCGGTGGTTTTAACGCTTAAATGGTATTTGTCGGCCGTTTTAAAAATATCCTTTTTATTTTGCTTGGCGGTTTTGAGCGAAGCGGCCAGCAGTTCATCGGCGTTTTTTAGCAGAATGTTCACGGCGTGGAGGGCTTTGTCGGCGTCTTTCATATCGCTGTCCTGCACGTCTTTTAAAGCGGCGGCGAATTCTTCGTCAAAGTATTTGCGCGAAGAGAAAGAAGAATACACTTCCAGCAGTTTTCCGGTGTCTTTAGCCGGGATTTCCAGCGCGGCGCAGAGTTCGGTGATGGAGGTGGCGTTGTTGTAAATGCGCAGCTGGCGCAGGGCGGCCGGGACGGTGATTTCGTCCAGTAAAATTTTGGCGGCGGTGGTGTCCGTCATCGGCGAGTCGGAGCTTAACTGCGCGGCGATGTCGGCAATGTCCTGCTGCAGCTGCGGCAGGGTTTTTTTGTTTTCCAGCGTGTAGACGAGTTTGGCGGCGTAATCGTCGTCAATTCCGGGCAGCATATTGTATATCGTGCCCAGCATGCCGCTTCGTTTATTTGCTTTGTCGCTCATAATACCCTTCTCAGCAGGCCTTTAACAGCGTGGCAATCTGCTTGTTAAGTTCGTTTACCCGGTCTTCGTGTTTGATAAAAGACAGGTTGGCCCGGATGCTTTCCACCGAGCATTTAATGCACGCCTGAAGAAGGTGGCGCGCGCAGTATACGTCCGAAAGAATAATGTCGGCCACGTCGTTTTTAATGCTGTCAATTTCGCGCAGGCAATGCATGGCGGCCGAGGCCGCGTCCGCCGGTACGCGCGCCGCAAAGAGGAGCGCGTCCTGCACGGCTTGTTCGCGTGCCGGGGCGTCTTTGGGCAGTTTTTTGGCCGTCAGATACGCGGCGTAGGCTTCGCCGTCCTGCTGGATATAAGATTTAAGCTCGCTTTTAAACGCGGTGAGGCGTTTTAAGCTTTGCGTCAGGCGCGGGCGCAGTTCTTCGGGCGTGGCTTTGCGTTTAAGCGTGGTGCCCACGGCCATCATGGCCAGCGCGCACCCCATCGCCCCCGTCATGGCGGCGGCGGCGCCCCCTCCGGGCGTCGGGTCGGACGAAGCCAGCGCTTCCGTAAAACGTTCCGCGGCGGTGTACCATTCCATCGGCGGCCTCACATAATGGTGCCGGACTCAAGGTCCGAGTATTTTTTAATGCGCAGCATTTTCAGGCGGTCCTCGTCAATGCCGGTGCGGCTGAAAAACACGTGTTCAATCGCGCTTGCGGGCATAATATAGCTGCCGCGTTTGACGCCTTTGGGGTCGGTTTTGATGCCGAGCCAGACGCAGAAAGTGACAAGATCGTTAAAATCTTTGGTTTCCAGCTCGGCGGCGGCGCGCTGGATTTTTTGCGCTTCGCCAAAGCCGGTGGTCAGCACCGCGCTGTGAAAACCGCAGTTTTTGGCGGCGCAGATGTCGCGGTGGGTGTCGCCGATGACGAACACGTTTTCGGGCGCGATTTTGGTTTTAAATTTTTTCTCCGCGCGTTTGACGGCCGCCTGCAGCATTTCTTCGCGGGTGTGTCCGTCTTCGCCGTATCCGCCGACGGTAAAGTATTCCCCCAGTTTGCTGGGCGCCAGTTTGATTTGGGCGCCTTCTTCCAGGTTGCCGGTGCCGAGGCCGAGGATAATATCTTTGTCTTTGGCCAGCGTTTTTAAGAATTTTTCCACGCCCGGGGTAAGGTCGTACTTTTTGCAGCGCACGGCGGCGTGCACTTCGGCGGGCAGGAGTTCCAGGTATTTGGCCTTCATCTTTTTCATTTCGGCGGCCGTGGGCTTTTTGCCTTTTTTAATCAGGGAGTATACGAGGGAAAAATTATCCAAATCCGTGCGGCCGGAAATCAGCCCGTGTTCAAATTCGGGCTTTACGCCGTAGAGTTCTTCCATCGCTTTTCTTAACGCGGTTCTGCCCGCGCCCCCGGCGTTGACGAGCGTTCCGTCCAAATCAAATAAAACGAGTTTCTTCATTTCGTGTCTCCTTGTTTGACCATACCGGTTACGATATAAGCCCCGCCGATGGCGAGAATCATCCCCAGCACTTTATATACGGTAATTTTATCCTGCCTTAGCAGCACCGAGAGCGCAAACGTCATCACCGGGTAAGACAGGATGATGGCCGTCGCTTTGCTCAGGTCCATATGGCGGATGGCTTGATACCAATAGGTATTTCCCAAAAAATAGTTCACCACGGCGCATAAAAACAGCATGCTCCACAGCGTGGCGTTGCTTTCAAACTGAAGCGGCCCCTGAAACGCCGCCAGATACGCCACCAGAACGGCCAGCGCCGGAATGGCGAATAAGGCGCGCGCGGCGGCGATTAACTGCGGCGGCATATGGGCGGGCAGTTTTTTGGCAAAAATATGGCTGAGCTGGAACATCCACAAACAGCCGATAATCATGAGATCCCCCTTTAACTGCACCGTCGTGCCCGCCTGCCATAAAAGAAGCCCCACGCCCAGCAAAATAAGTAACGAGCCGCCCACCTGCCGCACCGTCGGCCGTTCTTTAAGCAGGATGGCCGCGAGAATGAGCGAATAAATAATTTCAAACTGGTTTAATATCGCGCCGTTGACCGGGGTGGTGTAATTCAGCGCAATCATAAAAATCGTCATCGGCAGTGCGGTGCCGAAGGTGCCCATCGCCAGGCACTGCGGCCAGACTTTTCTATCCAACAGAATTTTCCACCCGCCCGTTTTGCACACGTACGGCAAAAAACACAAAAACGCAATCACGCACGCCAAGAGGATAAACAGGGCGGACGTAACGTACGGCACGGCGAATTTGCTGATAACCAGGTTGGCCGCGGTGGCGAACCAGGCAATCCAGACGGCAAAAACCGGGGCGATGCTGAACATAAATTCTCCTGAATATATTGTACTTAATTCCGGGCGTGTATTGGAAGATTAATGCCCTTCTTTCTTAACCGTCGCGCTCACCCAGTACGCGCCCGCAAACGTTACCGCCAGCCCAAAAAGCTGGTAGCCCGTGGGTCGCTCCAGCCCCGCCAGGGCCGAAACCAACAGCGAGAGCACCGGGTAGGACAGATAAATAGCCGTTACCTTGCTTAAATCCAGCGCGCGGATGGCTTTGTACCACACCACCATCGCCAGGCCGTATTTAAGAAAACCCGTATAGGCCAGTACGGAAAACAGCCGGAAATTGGGCTGAAAGACAAAACTTTCATTCATCGCCCACATCACGGCCAGAATGACGATCAGCGCGGGGAGCGCAAACAGATTTCTCGCCATCCCGATGACGCGGTGGTCCAGGTGTTTGGGGAGCTTTTTGGCTACGGTGGAGCCGGCCTGGAGCATCCACGTACTGCCTACGATTAACAAATCCCCGCTCCAGCGCGGCGTGTAGTGTTCTTTAACCAGAATAATAAGCACGCCCAGCACGATAAGCGCACTGCCGGCCAGCTGGGCGCGGCTGGGGAATTCTTTGAGGAAAAATCCCGCAAAAAGCAGGGAATAAAGGAGCTCGGACTGCTGTAAAATGGCGGCGTTGCCCGGCGTGGTGTAATGGAGCGCAATCAGGCCGATGGTAAATGGAAGCGCGGTGCCGAAAGTGCCGATAAACAAAAATTTCCACCGGGTTTCGGGGGCTAAGAGTTCCCCCCATTTATGGTTTTGGGTAATCCACGGGGTGAAATAGAGTACGCCGATAATCGTACCGAGAAATACGAGAAGCGCCGGGCTGATAACGCCTACGGCGAATTTGCCGGCCACGGGCGACAGGCCGACGATGGCCCAGCACACCCACGCGGCGGCTAACGGAGAGAATACGCTTTTATGCATATTTAAATTTTAGCATTTTGGCGGGAACCCCGGCGCTGAGGCATTGTAGGTCGCTTATCGGATTGCCTGGCCTCATTGTTAAATAGTGTGGTTCCACTAGTCGGATGTACCCGCATAGAGAACCGTCCCCCTGAAAACTTTTGCATCCCCGAATGTTTCTCTTCCAACTATCTAAAAGCACCGTATTTTGCCGAGCCCTGGATAAGGCCAGAGCCCCAAGGCCCGGAGGGCCCTTGACGCGTTTTTTTTTTTGATAAATTGGGAATATCAACTTATATAAATAGGGGGATATATCCCATGCAAAAAAGTCTCGGATTTACGCTTATAGAGCTGTTAGTGGTTGTTTTAATTATTGGTATTCTGGCGGCGGTGGCGGTGCCTCAATACGAAGTGGCCGTGGATAAAACGCGTTTTATGACTTATATCCAAACCGCCTATTCCATCAAACGGGCAGAAGAAGTATTTTATATGGCTAACGGCTATTATACGCCCAATTTGGGTGATTTGGATGTTGACCATCGGAATAATTGTAAATCTGTTAGTAATTTGCAAAATGAGTGGCAATGCCCGGATGGTTTTTTTATTGATTTAGTGTCCGGAAACAACAAGGCGTTTGGCGTGGTAAAGGTGACGCTGTGTCCAGGGGCAAACACAGGTTCGGGCGCGTGTTATAAGGCCACGGTAGCCAGTGTTAATATCCCTTTTGAATATCCTTCCAGATCAGATCTATATTCGGGTTGCGCTGGAAATAGCGTACGCGGAAAAAGATTATGTAATGCACTGGGGGATATCGGCAAATAAACAGACGTCCGGTTTTTTAAATTTACTATGCAGGGCCTTGGCTTTCAGTAAAATTCCTGACGGAATTTTACTGCAGGCGTGGGAGTGCGCCTTCGCACCGGGCTCGCGGTACTCGCCTTTCGCTTCGCTCAAACTCGTACATCGCTCCGCCTTTCTCGTCCCTATGCACACCAAGCAGTTGGTGTGCTCTCTGTTATAGTAAAAACCGGTATTTCGTCCAGTTTTAAATTATGGTGCAGGAACTCGCCTTCCGGTCGTTTTCCTGACGGAAAACGCCTGCAGTCCGGGCTCGCGGTACTCGCCTTTCGCTTCGCTCAAACTCGTACATCGCTCCGCCTTTCTCGTCCCTACGCACACCAAGCAGTTGGTGTGCTCTCTGTCTTAATATTTAATAAAAAACCCAGGTTTTTTAACCTGGGTTTTTTATTAAATATGCGCAGAGAGGGACTCGAACCCTCAAGCCTTGCGGCATGCGCCCCTCAAACGCACGCGTATACCAATTCCGCCACCTGCGCGAAAATCTGTTTATCTAGAGGGATTAAAAGAACTCTCCTGCTGACTACTGATATATTTTAGCAAAAAAATTTTATCTTCGCAATCGCCGCGCCGGCATTCCGGCGGTGTATTGTCAAACCGTCTTGTTAAATCAACAGAAGCCTCCGCATCGGCGGAGGCTTCCGGTCATAAGCAAAAGCGTTATTTGCCGGGGGTGGTGGTTGCCGCGGCGGCCGGGATTTTAACCGAGTCCAACACGGAAACGGACGAGCGTTTGTTGGAAGCGATGGTTAAAACGACGGAAGTGCACATAAGAATCAGCGCCAGAACGGCGGTAAATTTGTTGATGGCGTTAAAGGCGGTGGGGCTGGCGAAAAGATTATCCGCGCCCGACGCGCCGAAAATACCGGCGGCGGAACCTTTGCCGCTCTGAAGAAGGACGAGTAAAATTAAAAGAATGCAGACGATGAAATGCAGCGTCAAAATTAAAGTGTACATTTGGGCAGTTCTCCTGTAAAAATAACAATATTATTATACAAAGTTTTTGCTGATTCTGTCCGTAAAGCCTGCGGACTGGGCCGGAGGACGAGGGCAATGTGCTATTTAGTTTTTTTCTTTGGCGCGGGAAGCGCGTCGTGCGTCAGGCGCACCAGCCGGGCCAGGCGGCTGCAATCATCCAGATTGTCAATTAAAAAATAGGGTTTTGCGCCGGGGTACGGCGGTTCTTTTATGCCGCCATGAAGGAAACTTTCCCCCTGCGGTGTGATTTTGACGAAAAATTGATTATCGCATACCAGTGCAATGATTTTCCCGTTGCAGTAAACGCTGTACTCTCCGAACATCTTTTTATAGGTAATTTCTCCCGCACCGCTGATTTGTCCGCAAACATATTCCATAAATTCCGCACTAGATGCCATAATGCGCCTCCGAAAGTGTTATTGTACTTTATTTTAGGCGAATGATTGGTTTATTTGGTTAACGCCACCAAACCCGGCAATTCTGTTTTGCTGAAAATAGACCGGGCCTAAAAAACAGGCCCGGTTTGTGATGCTAAATCCCCAGTTGGCAAAAAAGTTCCTGTCTTATTTCGCTAACGCGACTAAGCCAGGAAGCTCTTTCGGCAAAAAATAGACCAGCCCTTTGCAAAAGCAAAGGGCTGGTTTGTGTCAAATTATTACAGGTTAGCAAAAGCTTTACTGGACTATTTGGCTAAAGCCACCAGTCCAGGAAGCTCTTTCCCTTCCACAAATTCCATGCTGGCGCCGCCGCCGGTGGAAACGTGGGAGAGTTCTTTCTGGTTGAATTTGCCTTTCTTGAGCACGTTTACGCTGTCGCCGCCGCCGATGATGGTGGTCGTGCCCGCTTTCGTGGCGTCAATCATCGCCTGGGCGATGGCAAAGCTGCCTTTGGCAAAATTCGGGAACTCAAACACGCCCATCGGGCCGTTCCAGAAAATGGTCTTGCATTTCAGCAGTTCTTCGCTGAAAAGCGCAACGGTTTTGGGGCCGATGTCCAGGCCCATCAAATCGGCCGGGATGTTGACGTTGTCCACGTCCACGGGTTCGGCGGTTTCGGCAAATTCCTTGCCGCAGATATGGTCCACGGGCAGCAGAATTTTGACGCCTTTTTCCTGGGCTTTGGCGAGCACGGCTTTGGCTTCGGCTTCTTTTTCGGCGTCAAACAGCGATTTACCGATTTCGCAGCCCTGCACTTTGAGGAACGTGTAGGCCATACCGCCGCCGATGACGAGGACGTTTACCTTGTCCATCAAATTGTTAAGCAGCATAATTTTGTCGGACACTTTGGCGCCGCCCACCACGGCCGCAAACGGGCGTGCCGGGTTTTCCAGGGCTTTACCCAAAAATTCCACTTCTTTCTGCACGAGGAAACCCGCGCAGCCGGGCAAAAATTCGGTAATGGCGCTGGTGGAGGCGTGGGCGCGGTGAACGGTGCCGAACGCTTCCTGCACGAAAATTTCGCCGTGTTTGGCCAGCTGTTTGGCAAATTCGGGGTCGTTCTTTTCTTCTTCGGGGTGGAAGCGGAGGTTTTCCAGCAGGACGATTTCGCCGTTTTTGGCGGCTTCAACCACTTTGTCGGCTTCGGGGCCTACGCAGTCCTTGGCAAAATGCACCGGCACGCCGAACAGTTTTTCCACTTCGGCGGCTACGGGCGCCAGGCTGAATTCCGGCGCCACTTTGCCTTTCGGGCGGCCCAAGTGAGCCATTAAAACGATGCGGCAGTTGTTTTCCAGCAGGAACTTAATGGTTTTTTCCGTCGCGACGATGCGTTTGTTGTTATCCACTTTACCGTCTTTTAAGGGCACGTTGTAATCCACGCGCACCAAGACTTTTTTGTTTGTCAGGTCCATATCCTGAATTTTTTTGATGCTGTCAAAATTCATAGTTTTGTGACTCCTTTTTGTGTTATAGCCACCCGGCGGGGCCGGGCGCGCTCTTACTTCTTAAATTTTACAAAATTTGAACGCTTCCGGCACGCGCTTATCTGCGCTGCAATTTGCCCAACAGGTTCAAAATTTCCACGTACAGCCAGACCAGCGTTACCAACAGCCCGAATCCCGCATACCATTCCATATATTTGGGCGCGGCGTAGTGCCCGGTCATCTGGTCAATAAAGTGGAAGTCCAGCAGGAAGTTAAACGCGGCCACGCCGCACACCACCACGCTGATGGCGATGGACAGCGGCGAGGAAGACGTTAAATACGCCGTGCTGACGCCGAAGAGCGATAAAATCCACGACCCGACGTAGAGCAGTAAAATCGCCGCAGTGGCCGAGAAAATGCCCACCGCCAGCCCGCGCGTTACGCGGATAATGCCCGTGCGGTACACAAAAAGCATCACAAAAAACACCAGCACCGTAACGGCCACGGCGTTAAACACGATGCCCTGGAACTGCGCGTTGTACATCGCGGAAATAATGCCCAAAAACAGCCCTTCCGCAAACGCGTACATCGGCGCGGTAACGGGCGCCGCCGCCGGTTTGAAAGACGTAATCAGCGCCATTACAAAACCGACGATGGCAATCGGCCAGAGGTATCCGGCCCAGGACTGATAATGGGTCCAGGTCAGCATACCGCCGATGACGCAAATAAACAGCAGCAGGAACGTTTTGTTGATGGTGCCCTGCAGGGTCATCGGCTGTACGGCGCGGACGGATTCTTGCGCGCGTTTAAACGCGGCTTCGTTTAGCATTGGATTGGTTGCCATAAGTTTCCCCCTTACTAATATAGTTTTATTGTAGAAAATTTTAACATAAAAAGCCCGCCTTTTCAGCGGGCTTTTAGAGAGGAAGAATGCTTATTTGGTAAAGTACGGCGTAACTGTTTGATTAAAGAAAAGGCGGTTTTTAATGCGCGCCCAATCACTCGGACGGTGCTGGGTAACGGTAGATTTGATGAAATTCAAATCTTCTTTAGTCAAAGAGTACCAAATATCCGAAGGCTGTCCATCAAAGGTGTGAAATGCATCGTCAAACGTCATATTATACGCATAAGAGATGGTACCGTTATTATAAGCGGCCAAGAATTCGTTTCCGTTGGCAGAAATCATAAACAAAGGATCTGTTGCCGTGCCGGAAAGATCCGTAGCTCCTTCATCCAGTTTAAACGTATTGTTTTTAACCGAGTTTGTCAGCAGGTTTCTCTTTTTAACCGCATCTGTGCCGAAGCGAGCTGTATTGATTTTAACAGTATGATTGGCAGTTAAAGCGAATAAATTGTTGGGCGAAGCGGTGGCCAGAACATTGACAAACGGAGCGGCGTATTGAGCTTTAGCGGACCACATAAGCATAACGCTACCGTTTTCAGCGTAGCCGTCCATAGACGGGGAAGCGGATTTGATGGTGCGACCATGACGTTCCATATATTCGTGGTCTCCCACTTCCCGGATATCTCCTTCTGTATAGTAGCGCATGCACGTGCCCGCCAACAACAGCCAATGCGTATCTAATGCATAGGCTTTGCAGGCCAGGTCTACGCGGAACGGACCGTTATTTTGATCAAGCCGTTCATCATAAAAAGATTCATCAATTACAAAATCTACACGTTTGTTATTTTTTATGGCACCGGCGTTGTTGGTTAAAGACTTTTTAACGGCAGCTTGTACTGCTTGAGTGGAAACTTCGGCTGCACTTACGGGCATGTGCAGCGTTACCAACGCTAACAACATGCATGCTGATATTAATTTTTTCATGGGGTTCCTCTCCGATTTGGAAAATTTCCTTCTATATCTATATCATAAGAATTTTTGTGTAAAATTACCAGGGCCAAAAGGCCTAACGTGTCCGGCCGGAGGGCCCAGGTCCTGCTGGGCCCCGGCATAAAAAATACCCGCCGGGAAGGGCGGGTATTTGGCAGGAAAGCGTTGGCTTATTTGCTCATCAAAGCCGCGATGCGGTGGATGCGCGGCGCAAAGTCTTGTAACCACAGGGTAACGATTTTGTGGTTGTAGAACTTTTTGGTGTTTTGCAGTTCGTTATAGACCGGACCGTTTTTCGGCAGGTCAAAGCGGACCCGGGTCGGGCGGTCGGCCACGTCGTTTTGCGCGCGGTTGTCAAGGGCGGTGGCTGTACCGTTAAAAAAGAAGCCTTTGCCGTTGGCGTATTTGCCCATGCCGGCCAGGTTCAGGTAGAAATCGCCTTTTCCGCCAAATTCGGCCAAGAGGCCATCGTAATATTCGTAGGATTTGTAGCTGGTTATTACGGCGTCGCCCTGGCGGTTGATAAATACCGCATAGCCGTTGACATCCTCGTACTTATCGGCATCAATATAATTGCGCATGGCTACCGGGCCGCCCAGAACGGAGGCGTAGTATTTTAAATCTTTATCCAGCACGGTCAGGAATTTTTGGAATCCGGCCACGGAAGAGGCGGGATAGTTGCGGCGTTCATCATAGCCGGGCGCGCCCGAGTTAAAGCTGGAGGGGCGTTCGCTTTTGCGGAAAAAGTAGCCTTTGTTCGCGTCGGACATACCTGCTAAGGAAGGCAGTTTGGCGATGGCGTTTTTAACTTCCGGGGTCCTCACCGGGAGCTGGAACACGGCCAAGCCGTTTTCCTGCACGCGGAAGCTTTTCGGATCCGGGACGCCCGTATATTCAAAGGCTTGCCCTTTGAGGGAGCCGGAAGAGTAGGCGCCCAGTTTGGAAAGGTCTACGGTCATATAGACGGGGAAGCCGTTGGTGTAGGAAACGGCCAGCGCTTCGGTGCAGGGCGTGTCTAACGTTAAAGAGGCGTTATTGTCCAGCAGGGCGCTGCAGGAAACCAGCCAGCTGCCGCCGTTGACGCCGGACTCCAAGCGGACGTGCATGATATTGCGCATACCGGCTTGCTGCTGCTGTTTGACGGCTTCTGCGTTAATTTTTTTCGCCAATGCTTCGGATTTTGGCGTATTCTTGGCGCTCAGTACGGCGGCGCAGCCGCAGAAAACCAACATAAAAACCAATAATTTTTTCATAGGGCTCCTCGCTGAGAGAAATATCTTTCTACAATATATATCATAAAAATTTTTAGGCAACATTACCAGGGCCAAAAGGCCTAACCAGCCCGGGAGATGGGACCTACGCGCGCCTGGGTCCTGCGTACCCCCCTTTTTACGGACAAAAAGCCGGCCCTGTCGGGGGCCGGCTTTTTGTTGTACGGCGTTTAAATTACATCATACCGCCCATTCCCCCCATGCCGGGCATAGCCGGGCCGTGGGAATGCCCTTCTTTTTCGGGAGCGTCGGCCACCAGGGCTTCGGTGAGCAGCACCGTGCCGGTGATGGAAGCCGCGTTTTCCAGCGCGGTGCGGACCACTTTGGCCGGGTCCACCACGCCCGCTTTCAAGAGGTCGCAGTATTGGTTGGTTTCGGCGTCGTAACCGTCGGCCGCGCCCGTCATTTTGAGCACGTTGTCCACGACTACCGCTCCGTCCAGCCCCGCGTTGACGGCGATTTGTTTTAAAGGAGCCGTCAGGGCTTTGCGTACGATGTTGATACCGGTGCGGACGTCTTCGTTGTCCGTTTTAATGCCGTCCAGGGCTTTTTGGCTGCGGGCCAAAGCCACGCCGCCGCCGGGAACGATGCCTTCTTCCACGCCGGCTTTGGTGGCGTTTTTGGCGTCTTCCACTTTGGCTTTTTTGGCTTTAAGCTCGGTTTCCGTGGCCGCGCCTACGCTGATGACGGCTACGCCGCCGGAGAGCTTGGCCAGGCGTTCCTGGAGTTTTTCTTTATCGTATTCGCTCTTGGAGTTTTCAATTTGTTTGCGGATTTGTTCGGCGCGCGAAGCGATGGCTTCTTTGCTGCCTTTGCCGCTGACGATGGTGGTGTTTTCTTTATCAATCACCACGCGGGCGCACTGGCCGAGCATGGCGAGTTCGGCTTTATCCAGCTTGATGCCGCGTTCTTCGCTCAGTACGTCGCCGCCGGTAAGGATGGCGATGTCTTCCAGCATTTCTTTGCGTCTGTCGCCAAAACCGGGGGCTTTTACGGCGCAGCCTTTCAGGGTGCCGCGCAGTTTGTTCACCACCAGGGTGGCCAGCGCTTCGCCGTCCACGTCTTCGGCGATGATGAGGAACTGTTTGCCGCTCTGCACGATTTTTTCAAGCACGGGCAGCAGTTCGTTCATAGACGAGATTTTTTTGTCGGTGATAATGATGTACGGGTTTTCCAGCACGCATTCCATTCTTTCGGAATCGGTTACAAAGTAAGGCGAGATGTAGCCGCGGTCAAACTGCATACCTTCCACAATGTCCAGCTGCGTGGTGGCCGTTTTGCCTTCTTCTACGGTGATGACGCCTTCCGCACCCACTTTTTCAATGGCTTCGGCAATCATATTGCCGATTTCGCGGTCGTTGGAAGAAATGGTGGCGATTTGCGCTTTTTCTTCTTTGGTTTTGACCGGTTTGTGCATTTTGTTCAATGCTTCGCGGGTGGTTTCCACGGCCAGCTCAATACCCTTTTTGACTAAAGTCGGGTTGGCTCCGGCGGTGATGTTTTTGATGCCTTCGGTGAGCATCGCGTTGGCGAGCACAGTGGCGGTGGTGGTGCCGTCGCCGGCGACGTCGTTGGTTTTGGAAGCCACTTCGCGGATGAGCTGCGCGCCCATATTTTCAAACTTGTCTTCCAGTTCAATGTCTTTGGCGATGGTTACGCCGTCGTCAATGATAAGCGGAGAGCCGAACTTTTTTTCCAGCACCACGCTTCTGCCCTTGGGCCCCAAAGTAACTTTTACAGCATTGGCCACTTTTTCAATGCCCGATTTCATTTTGGCGCGGGCTTCGTCGCCGTAAATAATTTGCTTAGCCATATGTATTAATTCCCCCTAATTACCCCAAAATACCCAGAATTTCGTCCTGGTGAATGATTAAATAAGCTTCGTCGTCCAGCTTGATTTCGGTGCCGGAGTATTTGCCGTACAGCACGCGGTCGCCTTTTTTTACGTCCATGGGCGTGCGTTCGCCTTTGTCACCCAGTTTGCCCGGGCCGACAGCCAGCACTTCGCCTTCCATCGGCTTTTCTTTGGCGGTGTCCGGAATGATGATTCCCCCTTTCATCGTTTCTCTTTCAATGGGCTTGACGATTACGCGGTCGCCCAACGGTTTGATTTTGACTTCTGCCATATTCAGTTCACTCCTTATGAATTGCTCTGTCTCTTAAAAATACGCCCAAGGAATGTTATTAGCACTCACTCAAGCTTAATGCTAATTTAGCATATCTGTGCAAAATTGTCAACCCCTTTCTTAGAGTGCTAAAAAAGGGGTTGTATTTATAGACGGAAATAAGCGGTTTTTAAGCCTTGGAAAAAAAGCGTTTCAAACGCTGTTTGAAGGTAACTTTTTTAGCCGGAAGGATTTTGATGAGAACGGCGGAAATATTGTCCTGTCCGTCGCGCTCGTTGGATACGCGCACCAGCTGTTTGCACAGCTTGACGATAGGCGTCTGAGAGCCGGATTTTAAGAGCTCGGCCATATCGCATTCGCGCAGGCCTTTGTAGAGGCCGTCCGAGCACAGAAGCAGCGTATCGCCCACTTTGACGGGGAATTTTAACAGGTCAAATTCAATGTTCTTTTTAATGCCCATGGCGCGGGTAAGCACGTTCTGGATTTTGGAGCGGTCGGCTTCCGCGCGGGTTAACAGGCCGCGGCGCACGTGTTCCATCGCCAGGGAGTGGTCCGTAGTGATTTGGACGATTTTATTGTCCCTGAACAGGTACAGGCGCGAATCCCCCACGTGTACGGCGGTGGCGCAGTCTTTGTCAAACAGCACGCCGGTGAGCGTGGTGCCCATCATGCGGTACATGTCGGACGACTGGGCCGTGGAATAAATCGCCGCGTTGGCCAGGTTGGCGGCCATTAACAGCTTGCGTTCAACGGGGTCTAATTTGGGCAGAAAGTTGTCTGGCACTTTAAGCTGCTGGTTGTTTACTTTGCGCACCGTTTCGGCCAGGACAGACACCGCAATGTTGCTGGCGATTTCGCCGGCGCTGTGCCCCCCCATGCCGTCGGCCACTACGCCCAGGCCCAAATCGGAGGAAATCAGCACGTTGTCTTCATTTTTTTCGCGGATTTTGCCAATGTCGGTTACGGCTGCGAATTCAATGTCAAAGCTGCTCATAATTCCTCGCTGAAGAAAATGGTTCCCGCGCAGGAGACGGTTCCAAACGCGTAGAGCAGCGTGAGCAGGAAGAAATAGGCGTTGTTTTCCTGCGCGTTGCGGTTAAAATTTTTGACCGGGAAGCTGAGTGCATAATCCCATACGCTGAGTTTCATTTTATTGTCGCCGCCGCGGTAGTAGTTTAACAGAAAACTGATAAACAGCGGCTGCGTTTCGTCGGTAAATACGCCGGGAGCCACCTGGTTGACCTGGCGTTCCAGAAAAGCGGCGGCTTCGTCGTCGGGCATATTGGTGAGTTCGTTGGTTTTGTCAAAATGGGCAAATACCTGCCGGCGGGAATCCAGCCCCACGAGCTTTTCCACTTTGGCGTTGGACTGGGCCACTTCGGAAGATTTCACCACAATCGTCTGCGTCAGGGCCGAAAGCGTGCGGTTGGCCGTGCCCGCGAGGCCGGAGACGGAATAGGCCCATATGCCGAACACGCCTGCAAACAGCAATACAAACGGCAGCAGGATGCTGTCTTTTTCGCTCCGGGCCGCCAGGTAGTAGGCGCAAAGGAGCGCGCAGAATAAAGCGACGTAAAACATCAGTTTAATTAACAGCGAGTGGCTGTCGGGCGCGATGGTTAAATGGGCGGACAGAAACGCCAGCACCATAGATAACGCCACCAGCGAAGCGGCCAGCACGCCCTGCGCGGCCGTGCGGTTGAGCGTCCAGCACAGGCCCAAGGCCCACGCCATGGCAAATACCAGATAGCACAAGTAGTATTCCGGCGTAAAAATAAACTGGCTTACGCTGGAAAGCTCCATAAACGGCACTTCGGGCGTAAACAAGCCCGCCATATACGCTACCAGCGCCAGCACGAGAAGGAGCGTAGTGGACCGCGCATAAGCGCGGATGGCCGAGGACGCAAAAATCAGCGCCAGCGCGGCGGCGGCCAGGCCCGTCATCAGGAGCTGGTTCGGCTCGTATTGCGTGGCGAGGAAGGGCATAACCAGATTGGAAAGCAGTCCCGCGTCCGGGTTTACGTGTGCGGAGCAGATTTTGCCCAGCGAATAAAACAGATACGCGATGCCGCCCGCAAAAGCCATAAATATCGGCACGAATACCGCCAGTCTGCCCAGCGTGCGCAGTCCGTTGGCCATTTTATTTTCGGAAGCGAAGCGCACCGGGCGGGACGGCTTGGCCGGCACGAAAACGTCCACGGGTTTTACGTCCGCGGCTTCCAGCATTTGGCCGGGTGCGGTCTTTTGTTTTTTACGCGCGGGCGCGGGGGCGGCCGCGTCCAGCTGCGGTATAAGCGGCAGGCGGGAGGAGGAGGTAGTCGGCCGTGCGGCGGCTTCCTGCGCGCGCTGTTTTTTAATGCTGTCCGTGGTTACTTTTTCTTCTTTTACGATGCGAAGCGGCCCTTCTTCCCCCAAATCAATGGCGCGGCCGGAGTTGCCCATTTTCACGCGGAGCTGGTCTTCGGCGCGCATTTTTTTAAAGTATTGGTATGTTTCTTTGGCGGTTTGGAAGCGTTCGTCCGGGTTTTTGCTCATCAGTTTCTGCACGGCGAGCGAAAGCCAGCCGGGCATATCGGAGCGGATTTTGGCCGGATTGGGCACCGGGTCGTTGATGTGTTTTTGAATGATATCAATGGTGTTTTTGCCGTTGTACGGAAACTGCCCCGTCAGCACGTAATACAAGCTGGCGCCGATGGAATACAGGTCGGCGCGCGTGTCCAAATCCTTTCCCAGGGCCTGTTCGGGCGCGATGAAATACGCGGTGCCGGCGAGCTCGGTGGTTTTGGTGGAGCCTTTTTCTTTATCCACTTTTTTGGCGATACCAAAGTCCACCACTTTGGGCTGGCCCTGCGGGTTGATTAAAATATTGGAAGGTTTTATATCGCGGTGAATAATGCCTTTGGCGTGTGCGGCGTCCAGCCCCAACAGTACGCCTTCAAACAAATCCAGCACCAGTCCGATCGGCAGGATTTTGTTTTTCTTGAGCATCATGGAAAGCGTCTGCCCTTCAATAAAGGACATAACGATGAAGTAATAGCCTTTTTCTTTCCCTACGTTATAAACGTTTACGATATTGGGATGGTCCAGCTCCGCGATGGCGCGGGCTTCGGTAAGAAACAGCTCCACGGCTTTTTTATCGTTGGCCAGGGCGGGGCTTAAAATTTTGACGCAGACAATGCGGTTCAGCGCTTTGTGGCGCGCCTTGTACACCGCGCCCATTCCGCCTTCGGCTACTTTATTCAAAATCTCGCATCCGGAAATTTCTTTTCCTACCAGAGAAGGGTTTTCGCTCATATTCTTCCTTACCGTAAAAAGTGGAAAATACCTAAACCATTATACAAAAACTGCTTGATTTTATCCCAATCAAACACTAGAATATAACTACAGGTATCATATCATATTTTACCTGGGTAATAACAGGGGGCCCGCCGCTTTGTGTGCGCCGGGGAAAAAGGATGAGCGAAAGCAGCTTTACATTACTTAGAGATATCGGCGCGCTGGCGCTGGACAACGGCGAAGAGGTGCGCTTTAGCATTGACGCCTACCGCGGATACCGTTACGTATCCGTGCGGCGGTATGTACTGTCGGACACGTTTTCAGGCGCCACGCGGGACGGCATTACGATGACGCCGGAAATTTTGCGCGCATTGGCGCCTTTGGTGGCCGCGCTTGCGGATAATCCGGCCGCCGTTAAAGACGGGCAGCTGGGCAAATTTGCCAAGCGGCCGGGCATTTGCGTAGTGGTTTCCGTCGGCACGTTTAAAGGCCGGCGCGGATTGGATTTGCGCCAATGGCAGGAAGACGTCGGATATACCAAAAAAGGCATTTGGCTGCCGCTTGAAAAACTGCCCGAGATTAAAGCTTTATTTGCGCAGACGAAAGAAGCGTTGGACGAACGCCCGGCGGATGATTTTTAAGCCGGTTTTTACAGACACTAATTGAGCCCCGCCCTTAACCCGGCGGGGTTTTTTATCGGTGCTGGCGGCGTATGCGGGCCTGTGCTGTTCCTTCCTAACCCCTAGCTTACTCCCCCCCTTGTCCAAAAGGCCCTGCGGGCGGCGTATTGGGCTCGCTTTACGGTACTTGGCGACATTGTTTAAACAGTATGGCTCAATTAGTCGGATGACTCCGTTAGGGAAAGGGAGGGGCGGCTCGGTCTTACCAGACGGGTGCATACCCCCTTTGTTGTTCCCATCTAATTAATAGCACCGTTTATTGCTTTAGCCCTGGCCAGGCCAGAGCCCCAAGGCCCGGAGGGCCCTTGATTTGTTTTTTTTTTGATACAGTGGGATAGGTATTGATTTTTAGGCTGCGACCTATTAGAATAAGAATAAGCCTTTAAATCAACCTGCTGAGGAGTTTCTTATGAAAAAAGGTTTTACTTTGATAGAACTGCTTGTTGTCGTGCTTATCATCGGTATTTTGTCCTCTGTAGCTCTTCCTCAGTATCAAAAATCAGTAGATAAAAGCCGAGCGGCGGCCATTTGGCCGGCGCTCAAGTCCTACCATGATGCCATGGAAGTATGCCGTTTGGGCAAAGGCAGTGATTGCTTGCGAGACGAACTGGATATAGAACTTCCGTCTACTTCCTGTAAGTTTTCTTTTTACAGAAACGATTCCTGCTCATTTCAGGGCGGCAGCCACTATGAAGATTTGCCTTCCGGAGGCGGTATGGTGGTGTGGTGGGGCGTCCCGCCCAGCGGTTTTGGGCTGGGCATGGGTCCGGGCGGAAAACGCTTTTGTATATCGGCGTCCGGGGCGGATGGTTCCGACTGCAAAACGATAGGTTTTTCCCAGTCGTTGGGTTATGGTGTATATCACAGTTGGGGGAATGAATATGGCGAATAAATGGTTGATGATACTGTTACTGGTCAGTGCTCCGTTGTGCCACGCCGAGATTATTTCTTCGGTCAGCTTTAATCCGTCTCGTATGGGTGAATATACGTATTTAAAGATAACGGATAAAGCCAATTTAAAAGGAGGCTTAAACGCCACCACAATGAACATTAACTCCGGCGGCACCGTAACGATGACGACGGATAACAGCGCGCGTATTTATGACGTGCCGACGGTAACGGGCGCGTCGGGTTCCGCTATCAATATGCCGAATACGGCTTTCCACGGCAATACGTCCAATACGTATTCCAGCTATAAATCGGAAAGCACATCCGCCCCGTCGGGTCTTTTACCGAGTGTAGCGGCCAAAGGCGGCACGCAGACATATAATAATGATTCGTATATCCAAACCTTGGACGCCGTAAATATGCTCAAACAGAAAGTGGGGAGTTTAAAGGGCGGCACTTTGGAGATTACGGGCAACGGCGGGAGCACGGTGGGACTGTACGACAGCGGGAATACGGCAGGTTTCCACTTGGCGGGGAATGACATCCCGGAGCCTACGGCCGCGCATACCAATACGGGTACTAACTTAACCCAGTGCCAGCTGGCGTGGGAGAAGCGCAAGACGAGTGACAGTACGCCGAAAGAAGTGTGGCTGCTGGCGCTTCAGAACTGCGGCAGCGGCGAAGGCGGGTGTGATGACTCGCTGAAAGAAATGTGTGTTAATCCGCCTGCGAAACAGGGAGATTTAATTTTGTTGAGCACCCCGGGTACTTGGAATTCGCAGACGTGTGAGTGTACCTGCCCGTCCGGTTCCACGTTACAAAGTTCTGGATATTGCCAGAGATCTTTGAAGCCGATAGATCCGGTTGAGCCGACGGAGCCTACATATCAATGGGTGATGACGGACCAGGGATTTGTAGGCGAGGGGGCGGTTGGTTCTCCTATGATAAACAATAATTGCCTCCAGAACTGTATGTCTAGTTCGCTGAGCACCATAGAGCGGGATCCGATGCCCTCTACGAAAGAAGCAAACGCTTTCACGCCGGCTTGCAGCAGCAGTACGGTTGGGAAAACCTGCGTGACGCAGGCCACGGTTACGGCGAGCGGAGAGAAGTGGGATCCTAATTTGAACAACTCAGGAGGGTTTTTCTTAAAACGCTATTGCCCTACGTATACATGTAAAGCCGTTTATTAAATAAATATCCCCCGGTATAGCCGGGGGATTCTTTAGACAGCAAAACCCCCGCTTAACAGCGGGGGTTTTAATATCTTCCGGCAGGCTGTATGCCCGGCAGCCGGCCAAGTTATCGGGTCGGGGTTTCTTCCGGCTTTTTCCCCGGGGCGGGCGGCAAAGAACCGTGTTCCGCCAGCATTTCTTTGGCGTTGTCAAACACGCGGTTGGGCAGAATATCCTTCATGCACTTAAAGTGGCCCAGCGGGCATTTTCTCCCCCCGTGCAGGGCGCAGGGGCGGCAGGGCAGGTCTTTCACTTCCATCACGCGGTGCCCTTCCCCGTACGGGAAGAAGCCCAGCTCGCGCGTGGTGGGGCCGAAAATGGCCAGCGTCGGCACGTCAAACGCGGTGGCGATGTGCATCGGGCCCGAGTCGTTGGTGATAAACAGCTTGAAGTGGCGCATGAGCGCCATCAAATCGGCCAGGCTGGTTTTGCCGCACAGGTTGGCGGCGTGCCCCTGGGAAAGCTGGCAGATTTTTTCGCCCAGGTCGGCGTCTTTCGCCCCCCCGCCCACGAGCACGGCCTGAACGCCGAGTTCGGTTTGCAGGCGGCTGATTAACTGCACAAAGTAGTCCATCGGCCAGCATTTGGTCGGCCACGCGCTTCCGGCGTGAATGCCGACGAGCGTTTTGCCTTCTAGATTAAAATCTTTCATCAGCCGCGCGACGTTTTCTTCCGCGGACGGCGCATAGCGCATGCTGAGCTTTTCGGCCTTAAACTGTTCTTTTACAATGCCCTGCAAAAGCGAGAGATTGCGTTCCGCGTCGTGAATCATCCAGGAGAACGGAACCGTTTTGGTGTAGAGGAACCACCCTTCGCTGGACGTAAACCCGATGCGCACCGGCACGCGCGAAAGCCACGCAATCAGCGCGCTTCTAAAGCTTCTGTGCGGGACGAGCAGAATGTCAATGCCGGATTCTTTAATGGCTTTGGCCGTTTTCCACACGCCTACAATTTTGTTCCAGCCTGTTTTATCGTTTAAAATAATTTCGGACACTTCTTTCATCGGGCGGAAAATATCTTCCGTCTGCGGGCGGGTGATGACGACGATTTTCGTATCCGGGAACAGCTTGGCCGTTTTTTGGATAAGCGGGGTGGTCAGCACGCTGTCGCCGATAAACGAGGTTTGGAAAATGCCGATTTTGTTTACTTTTTTGTCGCCCATATTGGCGTGTTCGTAGGCCCAGTCGCCCAGTTTGGGTTCTTTGTATTTAATTTCAATGTCCCAGGCTTTGAGGGCTTCCAGGTATTTTTCCAGCGTGTGTTTTTCCAGCACCGGGGAGTTTTTGTGAAATTTAACGAACAGCCGCCGCGCGACGGAGTTTTTGTCGTAGCGGACGCGGTGGGGAATACGGCTGAAAAAGCCCATCAGCATACTTTTAAGGGTGGAGTGCAGGTCCAAATAGTGGGTATAATGGCCCGCGCGGATTTGGCGGATGTTGGCCCAGAGCCCTTTTTTGGCCACCATAATTTCGTCAATGTCCGGGTGTCCGGCGAGCACTTGGGCGAACTGGGGTTTTACCATCAGGGTTACATGCGCCTGCGGCCATTTGGCTTTGATGTTTTTGTACACCGGGGAGGACAGCACAATGTCGCCCAGGGAAGAAAGGCGTACGACCAAAATCTTAGGTTGTTTTTCGTTCATAATTGTTCACCACTTCCATTATTTTGTCGGTTGCTCCTTTAAAACTTAAAGCCGTTTTGCGCGCTTTTTCGGACATATTTTCCAGCTGCGCCGGGTCGGCCAGCAGCCGCAGTACGGTTTCCTTAAAATTATTTTCGTCCACCAGCGCCCCCCCGCCGCATTCCAGCAGGGCTTGGGCGGTCAGCGGAGTGTTGTAGAAGTATTTGCCGAATAAAACGGTTTTGGAAAGGATGGCCGGCTCCAATAAATTATGCGCGCCGCGGGGCACGACCGAGCCGCCCACAAACGTCAGCGCCGCGCAGGCGTAGAGGGACTGCAACAGGCCCATTACGTCGGCGCAGAGAACGTCGGTATTTTTGTCAAATTCTTTTTGGCTCACAAACGCGTGGTGCAGCCCGCTTTGGCGCAGGGTGATTTCTATTTCCGGCTTGCGTTCCAGGTGGCGCGGCGCAAAAATGATTTTAACGCCTTTTTTGATAAGCTCCGGCGCGGCGCGCAGCAGCATGGTTTCTTCGGCGGGGTGCGTGCTGCCCAGCACCAAAATTTGCTTGCCGCTCCAGCCCAGCGCGGCGAGCAGTTTGTTTACCTCGGCCGTTTTGGCGGGGCGGTCGTTTAGCGTGTCGTATTTTACGTTGCCGCAGACGAAAATTTTGTCCGCCTCCACGCCCAGCGATTCGTACCGGGCGGCGGCGTCTTTGGTTTGCAGGGCGGCGAATGAAAGCGTGCCGAGCACGCGTTTAAAAAGCGGCCGGACCCATTTGTACGCCCGCGCGGACTTGGCGGAAATGCGCCCGTTGATCAGCGCGGCGGGTACGCCCGCGTTATGGGCGGCTTCTAGCATATTGGGCCAGATTTCCCGCTCCACGATAAACAGCCGGTGCGGTTTGGCCAGGCGGATAAAGCGTTTGCAGGACGGATAAAAGTCCAGCGGGGCCAGCAGGGCTTTGGCGATTTGCGGGTTTTTTAAAGCGGTTTCTTTGCCGGCTTCGGTGGTGGTGGTAACGAGAATGTCGCGCTTATAAAAGGTTTTTAAACGCGCAATCATCTCTTTCATAGACATTACTTCCCCCACGCTTGCGCAGTGAATCCATACCGCGCCCTGCGGGATTTCGCCTTCTTCTTCCAGGCCGAAGCGTTCTTTTAGTTCCTGGGTCAGGTGTTTTAAGAGGCCTCTTCTGGGAGAAAGCAAAAAGCCGAGCAGCACGCCCAGGGCGGCCAGAGGAAAAGCCAGGTTAGTCAGAAGGAGTAAGAAATGTCCCATATATTTTTTATTATATGATATTTCCGCGTGTGCGTCAGCAGGATTGACGGCCGTGCCGGTTTTACGGCGTTTAGCGGGATGCCGCGGCGGCGCGGAGGAACAACCGTGCGGAAAACCGCCCCCGGGAAAGGGGTTGTATTTGTCGGTTTTTTTTGATAAATTGGAAAAAGACCAGTTGACTGTAATCCCAGCAGGAAGGGAGGAGTTTTGATGAAACCAATTATTTTGCCGCTCTTTGCGTTAATCTGTGCAGTTCCTTTGTCCGCCGAAGTCGTTTCTTCGGTCAGCTTTAATCCGTCTCGCATGGGTGAATATACCTATTTGAAAGTAACGGATAAAGCCAATTTAAAAGGCGGTTTAAACGCCGCTACGATGAATATTTCTTCCGGGGGGACCGTGTCCATGACGACGGACACCTCTTCCCGCATTTACGACGTGCCCACCGTAACGGGCGCGTCGGGTTCCGCCATCAATATGCCCAATACGGCTTTCCACGGCAATACGTCCAATACGTATTCCAGCTATAAATCGGAAAGCACATCCGCCCCGTCGGGTCTTTTACCGAGTGTAGCGGCCAAAGGCGGCACGCAGACATATAATAATGATTCGTATATCCAAACCTTGGACGCCGTAAATATGCTCAAACAGAAGGCCGCCGCGCTCAAAGGCGGTACGTTGGAAATTACGGGCAATAACGGAAGCACGGTGGGACTGTACGACAGCGGGAATACGGCTGGTTTTTATTTGGCGGGGAATGACATCCCGGAGCCGACGGCCGCGCATACCAATACGGGCGCCAACTTAACCCAGTGCCAGCTGGCGTGGGAAAAGAGAAAGACGAGCGACAGCACGCCGAAAGAAGTGTGGCTGCTCGCGCTTCAGAACTGCGGCAGCAGCGCCGGCGGAAGCTGCGACAGTTACGAGGCCCAAAAATGCGAACAGCCTCAAAATTCCCAAGCGCAGGCGGGCATATGGAATGATTCTTCTTGTACTTGTTCCTGCCCTTCCCAAACGGTGTATGACGCTGGCGAATTGGAATGTCTCCCCTCGGGCGGCGGTTCCGGCAGCGAATCCTGCACCTGGCAGACGGTGGCCACTTACAACTGTGGTTCCAGCGTGCCTTCGTCGGCCTGCAGCGGTTACAGCCAATGCTCTGTTAACGATTACTGCCCCGGCGGCGGGATACAGGTAGAAGCTTGTATTTAACATATATACCCCCGGCCCGGCCGGGGGTTTTTATAGGCAGCCCCGCTCTTCCTGCTTGTTTTTATGATTAGCGATAAGATTCCGAACTGTTGCACTTGGAAATGACGGCTGTTTTGATACGTTTTTGGCAGACAATAAAAATCCCCGGGGTTAGCCCGGGGATTTTTATTCGCTAAACTTTTATTTCTTTTCTTCGGACGAGTCCGACTTTTTAAACAAACTGCCGATTCCTTTCAGCGCGTCTTTGGCTACGTTGACGGTTCCTTTGACGGTGTCCGTCGCCACATTGGCCGCGCCTTTGGTCACGTCCACGCCCGTTTTAACGGCGGTGTTGGCCACTTTGCCGGTGGTTTTTACCGCGCCGGTGGCCACATCGCCCGCCAGGTTGGCCGTGCCGCTGACTACTTTGCCCGGGGTTTTGTAATTCAGAATCCCCCCCACTAAAGAGCCTACCGTATTGACTACGTCCAGTTTCCCGCTGGGATTATCCATCGTGCCGCCGATTTTAATGACGACAGGCGTTTGCGAGGTAAGCAGCGTGGCGGATACTTTCATATCCAAAGCGGCGGTTTTAAAATCAATGTTGCCGCTGCCCACAAGATTGGTGAGCTTGGAGTCAAACGTCGTTTTGTCCACGCGCATCAGCCCGTTGACAAAGGTGTACGCGCCTTCGCCGCTGGTGAAGGCGATTTCGCCTTTTTGGGCGTTGTTTTCGGCCGGGAACAAGTCAATGTTCAGTACGCCCGCCACTTTGCGCACGATGCTGATGGGCAGCAGCAGGATTTTGACGATTTTATTTTCTTTGACGAAGGAATCCAGGTTTGTAATCGCGCCGGGCTGGAGATTAAACGACACCTGCCCGTTGGCTTTTTGCATAGACTCGCTGACCCCGGTCAGGTTGGCGTTTAACGCAAATCCGTCCGCGCGGAAATACGGCACGGAGATGGGGCCCACTTTAATGTCGGCTTTGACGTTCATCATCATTTCCGCGCCGGAAGAAGCGGATTTGGCCGCGGTTTCTTCAGCCGGCTGTTCGGAAGACGCTTCCTGCGCGCCCGAAGACGGGAAGGCATCCATCGTCAGTTTGTCTAAGTCCAGGTTAAATACGATGTTCATCACGTCGCGCACGTTTTTATAAGAGAACGAAGACGTGAATTTTTCGCCGTTTAAAAGCCCGGTAAACGAATTGCAGGATATATTATCCAGGGACGTAATGACAATCGTGCCGTTAAGCTTAGAGGCCGTAAACGGCGCATAAAGCGCGCTGACGTTTTTAAACGTAACCGAACCGCTGACGTCTTTACCGTCCTGCTTGTCGGTGGCTTTAAAGGAACCGGTAATCACGCCGCCGGGGTTAAAGCCGGCCACGGTGTCGGTCATCTGGACGATTTGCGCCAGGTCGGTGGTCAGGTCCGCGCTGACGGAATACGTCGGCGCCGGGCTGTTCCAGCCTACGCGGCCCGCCGCGGTGAGCGCGCTGTCCATCACCGACAGTTTCGCCTGCGAAATGACGGCGGTGCCCGCGTCCAAATCGGCCGAGGCCTGCACGCTCATATTGATAACGGGCAGCGAGAAGTTCGGCAGATTGGGCAGAAAGTCCGCAAATACGGTATTGTTAATACCGCTTAAAGTGCCGGAGAAGTCCGCCTGCGGGGCCGTAAAGTCTTTCACGCCGCCTTTTAACTGGAACTTAACCGTTTTATAGGAGGCGGACACGTTGTTCACCGTTACGTAGGCGTTTTTCATATCCAGCCCGGCCAGGCTGGCGCGCAGGGCGATGTTTACCGGCACGCTCACGGCGGGGCCGTTTTTCTCCTGGTAGGCGGTGGTAAAGTTGACTTTTACGTCAAACGGTTCCGCCATGTCAAATTGGTTGATTTCAATGTTGAGGTCGTTTAAAGAGGCTTCCATCCCCGTCTGCAAATCTTTGTAAGAAAAGTCGCAGTCGTTCGCGGCGATTTTTTCGGCCACCAGCACAAAGGCCGAAGCGTCCGAGGCGGTCTGGGTTTTTTCTTCCGGTTTTGCATCCGGGTCCGAGGCCGGGATCAGGCTGTCAAAATTAAACGAGCCGTTTTTATTTTTAATGACGTTTACGTCCAGGCCGTCCAATTGCACGGTGGCGATTTCCACCCGTTTTTTAAACAGGGGTTTTAAGGCGATTTTTACCACCAGCTTGTCCGCTTTGGCAAACGTGCCGTTTTTAAAGGTGGTGTTTTCCGAAATGGCGAAATTGTCCAGCGTTACCCCCACCAGATTCAGGGAAATGCCGTCAAACGAAATTTCCCGCTGCAAATTGTTTTTTGCATACTCAAGCGCCATGGCTTTGAGTTTTTCGGGCGGGAACATCATCCGCAGTGCGATGACGGCCCCCACCCCCAAAATCACGAGTACAAGCGCGATTTTGAAGCACAGTTTAAGTAGTTTTTTCATACCTATATTGTAGTTTTTTAGGTCGGGTGCGGCAAGAATGAAAATAGGTTATTTGGGGTCCGGTTTCCCGGGGCGGGAAACTTCGTCGGCCAGCGCGTTTTTGGCGTTTTTGCGCGCGGCGCGGAAGGCTTCCAAATCTTTATGCAGCAGGGCCAGCA
This sequence comes from Candidatus Avelusimicrobium alvi, assembly GCF_958451995.1. Taxonomy (NCBI): domain Bacteria; kingdom Pseudomonadati; phylum Elusimicrobiota; class Elusimicrobia; order Elusimicrobiales; family Elusimicrobiaceae; genus Candidatus Avelusimicrobium; species Candidatus Avelusimicrobium alvi. The sequence continues at coordinate 124,875 of NZ_CAUDSG010000001.1, read as the reverse complement.
CCAAAAGGATAAACGCGCCGTCGTCCGTAATGCCCAGGGCGGGCATTACGTCCGGCAGCAAATCCACGGGCGAAACGACGTACGCCAAACACAAAAGCGCCCAAAACAGCGTGGCCCACGGCATTTTCCAGCGGCCGCGCAGGATGGCCCAGACCATCGGAAAGAAGCTGGAAAAATCTTTAAATACCGTAAGCGGACTAAATTTCACGCGCGGCCTCGCTTTTACGCCTGGGGCGGCAGGGCCGGTTCGGCCGGCGCGGTCTGGCGGTAGAGCTTGTCTTCCGCGCGCATGCCCAGGATGTTTTCGTTGACGCGCAGGGCATAGTCGCCGATTCTTTCAAAGTTGTTTAAAATGTCGGCGTAGGCGGTAATGGAGTCCGGCGAGGCTTCCTGTCCGGCGTTAATGCGTTCGCGGCGGTCGCGCAGGAAGCGTTTTCTAAGCGCGTTTAAGTTTGCTTCGTCGGCCAGCGCGTCGGCAAACGTCTGTTCGGCTTCCGCCTGCCATTGGCGGGTGGGCTGTTGGAAATTGACCAGCACGCGGCGGGTACGCTTGGTGATTTCCTTAGTCAGCTTGGCAATCACTTCCAAATCGTCCACGTCGGCGTCGGAGAACGGCTGTTTGGTGTGGAATTTTTCCAGGATGCGGGCGATTTTTTCGCCGCAGTCGCCCATGCGCTCAATGCTGTTGAGTACGTCAAAGAGCGAGAAGGCCTGCGCCACCGCGTGGCGCGAGAGGTTCCCGTGCGACAGCGAGGTCAGATACAGGTTGATTTTATGTTCCAGCACGTCGGTGGTTTGTTCGGCGGCTTTTACGTCTTCAATCAGGCGCGCGAACATTTTTTCGTCGTCCACTTTTACGGCGTGGATGAGTTTGTCCGTCATTTTGGTAACAAAGCTCATCATGCGCTCCACTTCTTTGCGCACCGCAATAAGCGCCAGTTCCGGCGTTTGCGTAAAGCGGGTGGAGAGGAAAATCAGTTCGTGCTCTTTTTTGTCCTCGCGTTTGGATTTGGGGATAATCAGATAGGTCAGTTTGGCCAGCTGATTTAAAAGCGGCAGCATCAAAAGGGTGTTAAGCACGTTAAACACCGTGTGGAACGCCGAAATATGGTACGGCAGGACGGCGGTCAGCACGTCGGTTTCTTTGGTGTAGGGCGAACCGGGGACCAGCCAGTCTATAAGATTTACAAAGTGCCTGAAGATGCACACCACCCAGATGACGCCTATCAGGTTGAACAGAAAGTGCCCCAGCGCGGCGCGCCGGGCGGTTTTGCTCGCGCCGATGGCGGCCAGGTTGGCGGTGATGGTGGTGCCGATGTTTTCCCCCAGCACGAGGGCGCAGGAGGTGGGAAAGTCAATAATCCCGGCGGCGGCGCAGGTGAGCGTCATGGCCATGACCGCGCTGGAAGACTGCAAGATGACGGTTAAAATCGTACCGCTGAAAATAAGCGCCAGGAGGTTAAGCAGGTTATCGGGCTGAAAGCGGGAAATCCACGCCACGACCTGCGGGTTTTGCGCAAAGTCGGCGGGGATGGCGTTCTTCATAATATCAAGCCCCAGGAAGAGCAGCCCGAAGCCCACCATCGTTTCGCCCAGGCGGCGGACGACGATAAAGCGCGGTGTGAACTGGGCGAAGAACCCCACGGCGATAACGGGCAGCGCAAACAGCGAAATCTGCATTTTAAACCCGAACAAACTGACGACCCACGCCGTCATGGTGGTGCCGATGTTGGCGCCGAAAATAACGCCTAAAGACTGGTAGAGGTTCAGCAGGCCCGCGCTCGCAAAGCCGACGACCATTACGGTGGTGGCGCTGGAGGACTGGATGATGCTCGTAACCAGCGCGCCGCAGGCCGTGGCGGCAAAGCGGTTGGCGGTGGCGATGCCCAAAAGCTGGCGCAGTTTCTCGCCGGACACTTTTTGCAGGCCGTCGCTCATAATTTTCATGCCAAACAGAAAAATAGCCAATCCGCCTAACAGGTTAAGCGTGCTCAGCAGGGTAGACATAGGGGTTTCTCCTTAATGGGAATTTCTAAAAAAAGAGAGAGCCCCGTAGCAACAGGCTCTCCCCGTAAGGTGCGGCAAAATCTTGTTCCCCGCCCGCCGCAAACGCGGCCTGCAAAGGTGTGGCAACAGAACTAAGATAAATACGTGTGTTATACATAGTTATTTGGACATTTTAATGGTTTGTCCGTCGTTGTCTTCGTTTGGTTTCTCTTCCTCTTTTTTCTTAACGGTCCACATCTGACGGTTTTCTTCAATCTGGCGTGCCATATCGTCGTCAAACAAAATCGTGGGCATACGGTCTTCCTCTTCGTATTGGATGAGGTCCTCTTTTTTCTGCTGGTACACCTGGTCCAGGTGTTCCTGCGCCGAGTCGGAATCCGTACTGGTTTTTACCGAGGCCTTCACTATGCTCAGCCCCTGCACTTCTTCGGGCCGCACGGGCATACCCAGGTTGGCGGGGAGCACGTTGTTGTCCGCGCCGAAGACCTGCGTGGGCTGGTTGGCCAGCCGGGCTTCGGGCAGGGGAACGAACGAATCGCGGTTGTCGCCATAGTCACGGTTTAAGAAGACCAGCACGATAAACGCCGTCATAGAAAACCACAAAAACATAAAGAACAGCCCCAACAGCGCGCCCAGTACATACCAGGGCGGCGTCAGCGCGGCGAGGTTAAAACTGTCTGCAAAATGGAGCGGGATATTAACGTAAAGCGCATAGCCGATTCCCCCCATCACCAAAGGCGGCAGAAGGGAGCTGATAAGCAGCATGCCGATTACGGCGGGGTAATTTTTACCCGTCAAGTCCCAGCTGTATGTGATGGCCGCCACGGGGCCCTGTTCACGCACGGCAATGGCAAGCGGCGCAAATATCAGGCGCGCGATACCGAAGAAAAATATGATTACGGCCAGGGCGCCCATTACCCACAGCGAGCGCGACAATGCGGCCACGATGACAAGCCCGGCCAGTACCACGCCGGCGATGATGGAAAACACCAGCATATAGACGGACGGAAAAATGGCTGCGGAAAAAGAGTTGGAGATGGATTCGCCGGATTTTTCGGCCTTGGCCGCCAACAGCCGCCAAAGCACTACGCCCAGGTACAGGGAATAAAGCCCGTTAAAAATGGAGATAAAAAAGCGCGGCAGCCCCAGCCACTCAAACGCAATTTGCAATACGCCGCCCAGTACGGAGGCGAACAAATACGCCACAATCGCTCCCATAGAGCGGTTGACGAGGCGGAAGCTTTCCAACAGAAGCTGGAAGAGATTTTGTTTTTCCCGTAAATCCATTGAACACCCCTTTGTTAAGTACAAAAACATTATAGCAAAACGCGCGTTTGCGCGCGCGAAAATCAAAATTGTTTTTCAAGCGCTTGGGCGGCGGCGTATCCGCTGCTCCAGGCCCACTGTAGGTTAAAGCCCCCCAAGCGGCCCGTTACGTCCAAAAGTTCCCCCGCCAGATACAGCCCCGGCACGCGCCGCGCTTCTAAGGTAACGGGGTTGATTTCCCGCGTATCCACGCCGCCGGCGGTTACTTCCGCGCGCGTATAGCCGGAGGTGCCCTGCGGCACAAACGTAAAACGGTTGACGGCGGCGGAGGCTGCGTCCAGCTCGGCGCGCGAAGCGTTGGGCAAATCCCTTTCCAGCGGGCCCAAAATAGTTTTGGCTATTTTGGTGGACAGCTCGGGCGCCAGTGCGGCGGAAAAAGTTTTGTTGGCATTTTTTTGTGTGCGGAGTAGCGCGCCGGCGTCCGCCCCGGGCAGGAAATTGATTTCCACCGCCTGCCCCGGCGTCCAATATAAAGAGGCCTGCAAAACCGCCGGCCCGCTGACGCCTTCGTGCGTAAAGAGCAGTTGTTCTTCAAACGTATGTTTACCGCAGGACACGGCGGCTTTTACGCTGCTGCCCGCGAGTTTGGCAAAACGTTCGCGCAAATTTTTAGGAAGCGTCAGCCCCGCCAGGGCCGGACGCTGTTCCAGAATGTTCAGCCCGAACTTGCGCGCCGTTTTGATGCCGAAGCCGGACGCTCCCAGCGACGGGAACGACAGCCCGCCCGAAGCCAGCAGTATCCGCTGGGCGCGCACGGGACCGTTTGAAGTGTCAATGATAAACAGACCGTTTTCAAAGCGTACGTCCAGCGCGAGCGTATTTGTTAAGAATAAGGTGTTGGCGGCTTTGGCGCGGCGGACGAGCAGGCGCACAATCTCGCGCGCGTCAAACGCAAACAGCCGGCCGTGGGAGCGTTCTTCCCATGGAATGCCGTCCCGCTCCAGAAGATTTAAAAAATCCTGCGGTTTAAACGCGGCCAGCGCGCTTTTGCAGAAATGTTTGTTTTGGCTGAGGTAGTCGGACGCCGAGACGAAACGGTTGGAAAAATTGCATTTCCCCCCGCCGGACACGCTTACTTTTTGGCCGGGCTGTGTATTGCGTTCAATTAAAATTTTACGGTGGGAAAAGCTGCCCGCGCACATCAGGCCTGCGGCTCCGCCGCCGATGAGAGCGGTGTGAAAAACGGTGTTTTTGATTTCGTTTCGGTTATCCATATATATGTAAGGATAGCAAAAAAACGCTTTCGGCGCGCACTTTCGGGGCTTATCGGGCCGTGCAGACAGGGATTTCTTCGCCTCTCATTCCCAAATGCCGCAAAGTCTCGTCATTCCCGTCCATCCCCCGTCATTCCCGAGTGTTGTAGTCGGGAATTTTGCCGTTAATCTAAAACAAAATCCCCGAACCCTGCAGGCCGCCTGGATGGGTGTGTCCGTTTTGTTGTTTTATGCAGGTCTTAGCCCTGTCTATAAAACGCCTCAAGGCGGAAGAATGTTTTTACTTGTTTGAGCGAAGCGAGTTGTAAAACGCGCCGCGTAAAACTGGATTTTATGGGCGTTGGCCGGCAGTCTTTGTGTTCCTTTGTACGGTTGCTTGGCGACATTGTTTAAACAGTGTGGCTCAATTAGTCGGATGGTTCCGTCAGGGAAAGGGAGGGGCGGCTCGCCCCCTTGATTTGTTTTTTTTTTTTGATAAATTGGGAATATCAACTCATATAAATAGGGGGATATATCCCGTGCAGAAAAGCCTCGGATTTACGCTAATAGAGCTGTTGGTGGTGGTTTTAATTATTGGCATTTTGGCGGCGGTGGCCGTGCCGCAGTATCAAAAAGCGGTTATCAAAGCGCGGGTGGCGCGGGTGCTGCCGCTGTTAAAGTCCATCCAGGAAGCGGAAGAACGTTTTTATATGGCCAACGGCTTTTACACCACCGATAAAGAAAGCCTGGATATAGACTGGGAACGATTGGGCATAGAAGCGCACAGCTATTTTGACTTATTTGCAAATAAAGTGGCATATACGGGTGCCGGGCCGATGTTGGCGCGCTGTTTTGAACATCTCCCCGGGGGAGACTCGCACTGCGTTACGCCGGGGAAATTTACCTGTAACGGTTATGGCAGTGAATTATATGCACAAATTTGCAAGAGTTACGGCCAGCCCGTCTATTCCTGGACGCCTCACTTTACCTATTGGTAACAGCAAAATGAATAACCCCCGGGCCTGTTAAAAGCCCGGGGGTTCGTATATATATTTTTATTTGTACGCTTCCTGCAAAATACTTACCGTATCCTCGTGCGTAAGGCGGTAAACGTCCAAATCAAACAGGCCGCCCATCGTTTCTTTGGCGGTGGTGGCCAGCTTGTCCATTTCATCGCGTTTTACGCCGTAGTCGCTCATTTTAAGGTTATCCACGCCGCAGGCTTTCTGGAGTTTTTCAAGCGCGGAAATAAACGCGTCCGCGCGTTTGTCCTCCGGCAGGGAGTGAACGTCCTCCCCCATCGCTTCGGCCATTTTGGCGTAGCGTTCCGGGGCGACTTTGCCCTGGAAAAATTTATAGTACGGGAGCGAAATCATAATCAGCCCCGCGCCGTGCGGCAGTTTGGGGTAGTAGGCGCTTAAAGCGTGCTCCAGCGAATGTTCGCTGGTGCAGGAAGAAAAAGTTTCCACCATGCCGCCCAGGGTATTGGCGAGCGCGACGTTTTCGCGCGCTTCCATATCGCCGCCGTCCTTTACGGCGCGCGGCAGGTACTTGGCGATAAGCTCAATGGCTTTTAATGCCAGCGCGTCCGACACCGGGGTGGCGATATTGGCGATGTAGCCTTCCGTGCAGTGAAACAGGGTGTCAAAGCCCTGGTAGGCGGTCAAATGCGGCGGGACGGAGGTCATCAGTTCCGGGTCTACGATGGACAGAACGGGAAAAGTAAATTCCCACCCGGTGCCGATTTTTTCGCTTCCGTTGGTAATCACCGTCCACGGGTCGGCTTCCGTGCCGGTTCCGGCGGTTGTGGTAATGGCGACAATCGGAAGAGCCCCTTCTTTGGGAAACAGCCCTTTGCCCGAACCTCCGCCGATATAATCCCAGTAGTTGCCGGGGTTTTTAGCCATCACGGCGATGGATTTAGAAGAGTCAATACTGCTCCCCCCGCCCAGGCCGAGGATAAAATCGCAGCCTTCTTTGCGCGCCAGCTCGGCGCCTTCGGTTACGTGGTCCAAAATCGGATTGGGCAGGATTTTGTCAAACACAACGTTTTCCACGCCCTGTTTGGCCAGCAGTTCCTGCACGCGCCGGAGGTAGCCGTATTTGTGCATGGACGTGCCGCCCGAAATAACGATTAAGGCTTTTTTGCCCGGCAGTTTGACGGTGGCGAGGTCGTTCAACCGGCCCGCGCCGAACAGAATTTTAGTGGGTATATGGCAATCAAATTTCATAATCTCTCCCTTGGTAATAACTGGTATTCCTATTATAACAAAATCGCCGCGCAACGCCCTTCCCGTTTGCAGGCGGCGGGTAAAAGCCTGTTGTTTTTCCCTTTTGCGCGGCTAATTATGGTATCATAACCGGGCGGCGTTTGCGCCGCGCAATAGAAAAAAATTCTTTTTATTTGTGAAAATATGCTATACTTTTATTAGGAATTATTATTAATAACATATGAATAACCATCCCAACACCCAAAAAGAAGAACTGCACAAACGCCTGGAGCGCTTTCAAAACCAGTGCCGCGAAAAAGGCCTGCGCGTAACGAAACAGCGGCAGGAAATTTTCCGCACGGTGGCGGAGTCGTGCGCGCATCCGAGCGCGGAAGCGGTGTTTGTAAGCGTGCGCAAAAATTTGCCCAATGTGTCGCTGGACACGGTGTACCGCACTCTGGCTTCTTTGGAAGAGATGGATCTTCTGACGCGGGTGGGCCTTTCGTCCAAAGCCCGTTTTGACGGCGATCTGCGCCCGCACTGCCACTTTGTCTGCACGCGCTGCGGCGAAGTGTACGACATCTTCCCGCAGAAAGGTGAGGCGTTCACGCTTCCGGCCGGCGCGCGGGAACTGGGCGAAGTGAAACAAGTCAATCTGCAGTTTCGCGGAATTTGTAAAAAGTGCCAGGGCCATAAATAGGCACACATAATATTAAGTATTACTTATAGGAGACAATATGGAACTCAAAGGATCTAAAACGGAAAAAAACCTGATGGCCGCTTTTGCGGGTGAATCCCAGGCCAGAAACAAATATACTTACTACGCTTCCAAAGCCAAAAAAGAAGGTTTTGTGCAGATTGCCAAAATCTTTGAAGAAACCGCCAACAACGAAAAAGAACACGCCAAACTGTGGTTCAAAGCCTTGCACGACAACGGCATTCCCACCACGGCGGAAAACCTGTTGGACGCCGCCCAGGGCGAAAACTACGAATGGACCGATATGTACGCCACCTTTGAAAAAGAAGCCAAAGAAGAAGGCTTTGACAAATTAGCCTACCTGTTCGGCGCCGTAGCCAAAATTGAAAAAATGCACGAAGAACGCTACCGCAAGCTCCTGCACAATGTGGAAGCCAAAGAAGTGTTCAAAAAAGCCGGCATCGTTATGTGGGAATGCGCCAACTGCGGCCACATCCACGTCGGCGAAAAAGCCCCGGAAGTGTGCCCCGTGTGCGCCCACCCGCAGGCCTACTTTATGATTCACCCGGAAAACTTCTAATTTCCGCGCGCACCGTATTATAAAAACCCCGGTTCTTTATAAAGAACCGGGGTTTAACTATGCTGTGTTATTTAGAACATATAACGGAGTTTCAGCATTCCGGTGTTGGAATTGTAGCTGTTGCGGAAATTGCCGGTATATCCCAGCAATACTTCCACATTGTCCCTGACTAACACCGAGACGGAAGCTCCCGCTTCAAAGGACAAACGGTGCAGCCGTTCCCCGTCAATATTGTAGCTGGTCCCGTTGGGCAGCACAACATTGCTTTGGGTGTTATCGCTTATAAAGTCATAGACAATGCCGGCGTTTGCCTGCGGTTTCAAGCGTACTGCGCCCAAGCGGTATTCCGTTTGCACTTTGGCGCCCAGCATAGCAGATAAGTAATCATCCTGCGAAGCAGAGACGGACTGGTCGGAGGAATCTGTATATCCTTCCTGCTGCAAGTTCAAATACCGCACACCCAAAAGGGGCGTCAGCCAGTCGTTTATTTCATACCCAGCGGTTACATTGGCCGCATACGATTTAATATGATAATCCGCATTTACCGTCATTCCAGGCAGATATTTGTTTTCTTCGTATTTGGAATCGCCATAATTCAAAGCCGCTTGTACAAACAGCTGGCTGGGGCGATACTGCCCGTATACAAAGAAGTTATCGCCTAAAATCCGGTCGTGGCGGTTGAAAGAGCTGACGTTGGTGTGCAGATAGCCGTAGCCGGCACCTACCAGCCATTCGTCGTTTACTTTCATATCCGCACCGCCGGCCAGGCCCGTGCTGCGGCCTGTAAAGGCGGATGCGCCGGAAGTTTCTTCTTTATGGGATTTGTTAATTAAGCCCTGAGCCCATACGGAGTAGTTTTGTCCGTCGGAGTAAGAGGCTTCTTCGTTCCCCAAAGCAAATGTGCGGGGCGCTGCGTTCATCGCGTTATCGATATGGCTGCTAATGGCAGAGAACAGCTGGCGGTTGGCGGAAGTATGAACCACTTGTTTGGTGGAGGCTTCTTCCGGTGCCAGAGCGGTTGTGGCTTCTACGGCGGCTTTTACATCCGTTTGGGCCAGCGTATTGATAATTTCGGCCGTTTGGTTGGCCGCTTCGGAACCGGCGTCAGACGCGGAAGTAAAGGCATTGATTACTGCCGCATTGTTAGCATTACCGCCTGCGTTTGTAATTTCCTGGTTTTGCTCTTCCTGCGATTTGCGCACTGCGGTAACGGTGTTGCTGGCGTCATTAAACGATACGTTATAAAGCGCATTGGGTACATCAGCCAAGGCAAACTTGCCGTTTTGCACGGCCGTTGCGGTAAGCTGTTTGGACATTTCAGCCGTATCCAGGAAATCTTTGGACAGAGTTACCTGCAGGTTGGCTTGAGCCGCGGCGTCTTCCCCTACCGCGATAGAGCCCGCGTCAATGGCGCCCATGGTGTTGTTGCCCAAGGTTACGCCCAGCGTGGTGCCGGCGGCAAATTTAACCGCGCCGGCCTGCAAGACGCTTTCCCCGATGTTGAGCGTTCCGCCGTTTACGTTTACGGAACCCGTACCGGTTACGCCGCCTTCCAGGGTGGTCGTGCCGTTGTTGATATTCAGGGTGCCTTCGTTATAAACGTCGTTGGCGGTTCCCGCGGCGGTGTTGCCGGAGAAGGTATTGGTTCCCGTAAAGTTAATAATACCGTCGGCATGGTTGTAAATGGCTCCGCCCTTCCCGCTGGCGGTATTGTTCGTAAAGGAGGTGTCTTTGAGGGTCATGGCCGCAATGTGGCCGCCTTTATCGCCGGAGCCGTCGTTATAAATAGCCCCGCCATTAGCCGCGCTGTTACTCGTAAAGGAAGAGGAGGCAATAGAGGCAGAACCCGTACCGGCCGCGTCATTAAAGAAGGTGTTAAAAATAGCGCCGCCGTTGGTGCCCGCGGTGTTATTTTCAAAAGAAGCGGATTTGATGTCCAGCGTGGCCGCCTGATGGTTGCCCAAGTTGTTGGCCCGCATGGAAATAGCCCCGCCCGTCGCCGCGGAGGTATTGTTGGCAAAGGTTACGTTTTCCATTGCGGTTTTGGATACGGAACCTAAAAATACGGCACCGCCGCCGTCATCTGCGGCATCGGTGGCTTTGTTGTTTTCAAAGTGAAGGTTTTTCAGGTTCGCTTCGGAAAAGATACCCACCGCACCCACGGCGGCGGCTTCGTTGTTGGTGAAAACGGAATCAGAAATATCTAACATTCCGCCTTTGCTGTGGCCGCGGCTGTCATCGGCGGACGCGTATGAATTTATCGCCCCGCCCCAGCCTTTTGAACCTTCCACTTTGTTGGAATCAAAAATGGAATTTGAAATAACTACCTTGGAATTGCGTCCGGCCACTACCGCTCCGCCCGCATCCGCTGCAGTTAAGGTGTTATTGGTGAAGGAGGAATTACTGATTGTCGTTACCGCTAAATCAGCGTTGGTTTTATAGTCATTCTTCCCGGCGCTGAAAATCGCCCCGCCTTCAAAAGCCGTATTGGCTTTGAATGTGGCGTTATCTACGGACAGGGTGCCGCTGTTATAAATGGCTCCGCCTCTGCTAGCCGCATTATTGCCGGTAAATTCCGCATTGGCAATAGTCATTACGCCGCCGGGGTTACCCCCTTTGTCTGCTGTGCCGTCGTTGTAGATGGCACCGCCGCTTATACCGGCCTGGTTATTGGTAAATTTACCTGTTACGGTAACACCGTCCCCTTTGCCCAGGCCGTTATTGGCGTAGAAGGAATTGTAAATGGCGCCGCCGTTGTCGTATGCTTTATTTCCGTCAAACGTGGCGGAAATATCCAATGTAGCCGCAGAATTGTTGGCATGTTTGGCATTGCGGGTGGCAATAGCGCCGCCGTCGTGTCCGGAGGCGTTGTTTTGAAATAAAGTATCTGATATGGACGCAACTTTAGAGGAAGAAACAGCGCCGAAAGAAATCGCACCGCCGCCAACGGACGTTGTATCATCTGAAACAACGGTGTATTCTCCATTGCTGTCTGCTGTTAGCTGAGCTGTATTTCCAATGAATTTACTGCCGGAAATAGTCATTGCGCTAAAGTTACCAATGGCCCCGCCGTCATAAACAGCATGGTTGTTTTCAAAATGAGAATTAACAATGTTTGTTTCATTGGTGCTTTTGGTAGAAGCAGTAATAGCCCCGCCACTATAACCAATGTTGTTATTAAAAGCAGAATTTTCTACCTTTAATGTTCCATCCGAATTAAAAATTGCACCGCCCCATTGATCAGGATTATTGAGACCTACAATTTCTTCGTTCGTAACGGAATAGGTTTCTCCATTAGCCACAACAATACGTTCTGCGGCAGATATTGGCATTGCGTAGGCGTTCAACATGGCCACACTCAATGCCAATGAAAGAACTTTTTGACTATTCATGTGTTTTTAGCTCCTAAGTATAAATTTATCTGTGCTGGGTGGATTGAGTGAAATATACTGGAACAAAAAGCACAAAGGCGGCGTTACTAGAGCCATGCGAGTAACCCTAATAACCGCCGCCCTCCTGTTCCCAAAAGGGAACAGGAAAAGACAACGGTTATTTGCAGGACTCGCATGAGCGGACTATTAACCATCCGCACGCCTCTGCCCAGCACAGACTTCCAACAAATAACCTTTTGATAAACCCCTACAGTTTTAAAACCTCTGCAATATTTAGTTTACATTATTTTTATAATAAAAAATTATTTTTTATTTCATTGTTTCGCTGGTTGTCTAATTTTAGATAACGGAGGTATAGTTCGCTCTCTATAAACGCGGGTAAATCTTTCTTTTTTATTTGTATCCAGGAGGCCCTTTTTTTTAAAAAACGTTTAAAAGAAATTTGTTTTTTGGACGGATAAAACTTTTTCCCTTCAAATAAAATATATCCCTCTTTTATTAATTGCTCAATATGAGTTTGTGTTAAGGGCGGGGGCGGGAGCGCCGTGCCTTTTTGTGCGGCGTAACGCCGGTAAATATATTCTTCCCAGTTTTCCGGGGCGGGAATATTTGCGGGCAGCAGTGGCTGACAGTTTTTGTAATAGTCCGGCTGGATAAGAGAATGGTACCTCATTACATATAACTGCCAAAATGAGGCGATAAATTCGTCTTTCAGCGTAACCGGCCATAAAAAACCGTTTCTGTCCCCCCATTTTTGGTCGCGCGCGTGGGACATTTCGTGCACATAAACCGGGGCCAGGCAACGGGCCAGCAAGGCCGCCCGGGCGGGGGTGTCCAAGGCTGATACCTCAGGTTGTTTTAACCATTGTTCCAGCCCTCGGCGAAAAAATACAATTTGCTTTCGCTCCGGCTGATATTCTGCCAGCGCGCCGGTATATTTAGATGAAAGGGAAACAAAACCAGCAGAAAACAAACATAGTTCTGCCGGCAGGCCGGGAATGCGCTGGAGTTCTTGCACCATATTGCCTGCCGCCTGCCGGAATAATTCCGTTACGGCGCGGGAAGAAGCCGCATATAACGGGCTGGAAGCGGTTACTAAGCATAAAAGGCATATCAGTTTAAGCATACTGCCGTTATTCTAGCAATAAAAAAAGCAGAATACAAAAAATTAAATTCCACCGGTTTTAGCGCAATCTTTATTTTCCGCTTTTTCTGCGGTTGCAGTCTTTACAAAGCATTTGCCCGTTGGAAAGCTCCGTTTTTCCCCCTTCATGCCACGGGGTAATATGGTCCGCTTCCATTTCCGAAAGTTCAAAATGCTTTTTGCAATATGGGCAAACCCCTTTTTGCTCTTCATACATTTTGCGCTTTTGTGTTGGAGTAAAGGCACGGATATTTAAATGTTTTTCCTTCCCGTCCAGTACATACGCATAAATGCCCTTCTTATTGGTTACATCGTCATCTTGCATAAGCGCGGCAATTTCTTTTTCCAGCTTTTTGGCGTCAAAAGCTTTTTTGCCAAATTCATTAAATAAATATCCCCATTCTATGCCTTTCATTTCTTTTCGGTATACGGGAAAGGTTACTTTTACCCAATTTATTACGTTTTGAAAATACAGCCAAAGTTCACTGGCGTTCGGGTCGTGCTGGTGGTTGGCCATATAAATGTCTATATTACCCTTGGACATCCACCAAAGAGCTGTTTCCAAATAATCCTGCCGAATGGCCGAGCCCAGCAGATAATCCCCCGCCAGCCCGTAGGCGGGGCAGCCGGTTTTGGAAAAGTAGCGTTTGGCATCATATACCCAGCTCCCGTGATAGACGGCATTACGCAATTCCTGTTCGGTCAGTTCCTCCCCCGCTATATTAATCGTTTTAAACCATTCCAGTTTTTCGCTGTCTGTACCCTCGCAAAAATATACCATCAGTTTATAATTTAGGATTTCTTCCTGCCGGTCTGCGGGCAAGTTATGGAAATAGAGCATATTAAAGGCAAAATCTCCTTTGACATATTGGCAAATGGAAATAGTGCGCTGCTGGCCGTCTATTACTTCCAGTCCGCCGTCCGGGCGTACGGCCCAATACATTACGTTTAGCGGGAAGTTTTTGCTTACGGTGTCTATAACGGCTTCGCGCTGTTTGTCTTTATAGATAAATTCACGCTGATAAGGAGGGCGAATGTCCAACTTGCCGCCGTAACCGGTTACGCCGTTTTCGGCCAAGTCTTGATAATCTTTTACCAAATCCCCAACGGTAATTTCTTTTAGAGTAATTTTCATTATTGTTTCCTTTTTTTAATAATAATTCTTCTATATAAAGCTTTTCCATTCAAATCTGGTCCCCTGCCTCTCCAAATTTCACGGTGGTCATCTAAACCCAAAATCTCAAACTGTTCAGGGTTGTATTTATCTAAAAATGTAATCGGTACGCCCATGACGCCGTAATAGTCGCAGGGGATGTCAGCCACTTTATCTACATTGATAGCTTCATAATTATCGTACTTGGGATATTCCTGAGGCGTATACTTTTTGTATAAGATTAATTCTTCATGACGTTTTGCAATATCTAAGTTGGTAAACCAACAGACATTTCCCATAGACCGCCATTTTTGCCCACTACTATCTTGCCAATATCGTGTGGATTTTTCTTGATAGTAGGGAGGTACTTGAAAAGCTATGTAAGATAAAGAACGGCCCAGCCAAAGTTTATTGTCTTTAATTAATTTAAAAATTTCTTTATAAGTAATGGCATTTTGATTGCCAATAATAATAAACTTTTTATTGTACTTCACCAGCTGTGCCACATATTCCCGAAACAAACTAAACGGCGGATTGGTCACCACAATATCAGCCTGTTTTAACAGATCTATACATTCCGGGCTTCTAAAGTCCCCATCCCCTTTTAAGTGTTTTATGCCTATTTCTTCGGCTACGGGTACGCGTCCGCCGGTTTTATTGCCGGTATATTCCAAATAGATGGCACGCTCGCTGTTGTTTTGGCTGAACAAATCCCTTTCCTGGCTTTTATAGCAGGTGGTAATGAGTTTTTTTAGGCCCAAAAATTCAAAATTATAAGAAAAATAGTGAAAGAAATTACTTATGCGTGGGTCGTCGCAGTTACAGAGGACGGTTTTCCCCTTGAAATGTTCTTTGTAATGCTTTAGCTCGGCTTCAATATCGGGCAGTTGAGTATAGAATTCGTCGCTTTTATTTTTGCGGGCTTGTTGTAAGGTTTTATTGGCCATTTATTCCTCCGTGTTCCTGTGGAAGAATAAAAGGCAATAAAAAACGGCTGAATAATATTGGGCCTAAGCACGGTCCCGCCATTAAACAGCCGTAGTTCCCTGCCATATATAAATATGGCAAGGAACATTCGGCAGAATATACTCAGGGAGCAACCCCTTTGTATATTCTGCCTCAAACAGCTGTTTTTGGAAGTGCTTAGGATTTGGTCTCCCAAATACCCCTATTCTTCATAGGATTCCAAAAACAGATAAATTGTAACTAAGCCGGGCGGCTTAGGATACTGCTTACTTTACCTCTCTTTTAAAATGCGATATATCTATTATAGCGTAATTTAATCCCGTTTGGCGGAGAGTATTCCCCCCGCCGCCGCGCAGAACGCACCAAATAAAAGCGCCCATTGGTATCCGTCGATGAACGCCTCCTGCGCCGATACGCCCGCTTGTAACAAATGTTCCTGCCGGAGCGCAAACACGGCTACGGAAAGCGCAATGCCGGATATCATCCCCACGTTGCGCGCCAGCGCATTCACGCTGGCCACCACGCCGAGTTTCCCTTTCGGGGCCGCACTGACCACCGTGTTGTTGTTGGGCACCTGGAACGTGCCGGACCCGGCCCCCATTATCAGCTGTGCCAGTACGATATAAGAAATGCTCGGCGCGCCGCCGATGAAGGCAAACATCAGGGTGGATATGAGTAAAAACACGAATCCCGCCGTAGTAATCACGCGGGCGGGCCATTTGGCGCACAGCGCGCCGGATACGGCGGACGCGATTGCCAGCGTAATCGGAAAGGGTAAAATCAAAATGCCGATTTTAATGGGGTCCATCCCCATGATGTCGGTTAAATAAAAAGGAAGCAGCACCGAATTGGTAAACAGCGAGGTAAACCCCAGCACCGCCACGGCGCAGCCGTAGGAAATGGCCGGAATTTTAAAAATGGACAGCCCGATAAACGGATTTTTGGACACTTTCTCCCGCCTGAGAAACAAGAAAAAGAACACGGCGGACAGCGCAAAAGCGCTTAAAATGCGGCCGGACGTCCAGCCGTTGGCCGGAGCGGTGTTTAGGGCGTAGAGAAAGGCAAAACTGGTCAGGGTATAGCACAAGGCGCCGCAGTAATCCATTTTTACGCCGGGAACCGACTTAAAGCGCGGAATTAAATAAATCCCGCGCCATACGCCCAGAATACAAACGGGAATACATACCCAAAATACGCTGGGCCAGCCCCACAGCTGAATCAGCGCTCCGCCGATGGCCGGGCCCGCCAAGGAGCCCCCCGCCACCACCGCGCCGATGGCGCCAAACGCTTTGCCGCGCGAAGCGCCGTGAAAAATCTGCGCAATAAGCGCCTGCGAAGTCGCCATCATGGCGGAGGAGCCTATCCCCTGCACCGCGCGGGAAAACAGCATCATTCCCAGCGAGCCGGACAGCGCGCCCAACAGCGCACCCAGTCCAAACACCATAAATCCGCCCAAATACATCCATTTGCGGCTATAAATGTCGGACAGTTTGCCGAAGACGGGCAGCAGGCACGTCAGCACCAGCAGGTACAGGCTTACCACCAGCTGGATGTTTTCTAAAGAAACCGAAAATTCCGCCGCCATGGTGGGAAGCGCGATGTTGACGATTCCCGCCGACAAGGTGGACATAAACGTTCCGTTTGCGGTAACGGAAAAGATCATCCATTTTTTACTGATTCGGGGCGCCTTTAGTTTCATTGTTATTTCGTGCAGCGGATCAGCGTATAGGCAAAGCGGCCCACGCCGTCAAACACTTTTTCGGTTTTCAGGCCGGCTTTTTCAATGCAGTCCTGCATTTCTTTTAAGCTGTACATCTTGCTGTTTCCGTTGGCGATGTTGGTGAAATACAGCGAAGTGTGGTTGAGGCAAAACGCCGAAGCCGCGTACGGCTGGCGGTCCCACAGCGGTTCCAAAATATAAATGCGCGTATCTTTGGAGGACGCTTTTTTTACTTTTTTAAGGATGGATACGATTTCGTCCTTGGAAAAGCAGTCTAAAAACTGGCTCATCAAAAACGCGTCCGCCCCGGCGGGGATGACGGCGTTTTTATCCAGCAGATTGACCGGGTGGAAAGATACGCGGTTTTTATATTTCTTTAAATTCTTTTTGGCCACGGCCAGCTGGCCCGGCAGGTCCACCAGCCCCACGCGCACGGCGCGGTCGTGCTCCAGGCATTTTTTGGCCCATTTGCCGGTGTTGCCCCCCACGTCAAAAATCGTTTTGGGCGAGAGTTCAAATACCAGCGGCAGGATTTCCGGGAAGGCGATGTCCGAATAAAAATGGTCAAAGGCAAACCAGCTTTTGCGGTTCCTGGCCGGCAGTTTGGAGAGGCCTTCGTACACCGTTTTCCATTTGCCGAACACTTTTAAACCGGTGGGTTTGCCCTTTTTGAGAGACTCTTTTAAGGTGTACATCCCCTGGTAGCAAACATCGTTTACAAAATCCATATTTACGCGGGTCATCGGGTCGCACAGGATAAACCAGCCCGTTTTGCTTAGGCTGTACACGCCGTCCTGCACGGTTACGAGCCCAAGCCCCAGGCCGACTTCCAGCAAAGTCTGCACCGCGTAGAGCGAAAGCCCCAGCTTTTCGGCGGCGGTTTTATCGTCGGAGGGAGTTTCGTTTAAAAATTCTAAAATGCCCAAATCTCTTAACGCCAGCGCGGCTTGAAAGCTGATGGGCGCGAAAGCGAGTTTTTGCGCGTCAAACGCTATGTCCGCCATCGTGCGGGCGTTCGTGCGCGGGCGGCGGTAATTTGTATTGTGTTTTGCGTTGTTTTTAGTTATCATATCAATACATAATTTTATTTTATTTTAAGCGAGTTTACAAATGCACACCCCCACTTCTTCTCCCCGAAAAATCGCTTTGGTAACGGGCGGCAGCCGCGGAATCGGCCTGGCCGTGGCCAAACAGCTGGCCCGGGACGGTTTTGACCTCTGGCTTAACTATCATTCCAATCACGGCGCGGCCCGGCAGGCCAAAACCGAAATTGAAGCGCTGGGCGCAAGCTGCACCCTTTTGCCTTTTGACGTGGCGGACGCCGCCGCCGTGCGCGCCGCGCTGAATCCGCTTTTGGAAACGCAAACCCCGTATGCGCTCGTCAACAATGCGGGCGTACGCAAAGACAATCTGCTTATCTGGATGCAGGACGACGAATGGACGAAAGTCATTTCCACCGTGCTGGGCGGATTTCACAATGTTACCAAAACCGTGCTGGCCGCGATGATTCACGCCAAACGGGGGCGCATTGTCAACATTGCTTCCGCCGCCGCGCACGCGCCCGTTCCGGGGCAGACCAACTACTCCGCCGCCAAAGCCGGCATCGTGGGCGCCACGCGCAGTTTGGCGCTGGAAGTGGCCAAACGCAATATTTTGGTAAACGCCGTATCGCCGGGATTTATTGAAACCGAAATGTTGGACGGCCTGCCGATGGATAAAATTCTGCCGCTTATTCCGCTCAGGCGTCTGGGCCGGCCGCAGGAAGTGGCGGATATGGTTTCCTTTTTATGCTCGGACAAAGCTTCCTACATCACCGGGCAGGCGTTTCAGGTAAACGGCGGCGTGTGCATGTAGGCCGTCCGGCGGACCAGCCCCGATAAGTTGTATAATAATACAGATGCCTATGCCAGCTAACAACACGAAAGTCGTCATCACCGGTGCCGGAGCCGTTTCCCCTTACGGGGCGGGCGCCGCCGCGCTGTGGGACGGCATTTTGGCCGGACGCGGCTGTATGCATACGGTGCCGGAGCTGGAAGCGCTGCCGATGGTGAAAACCAAAGTGGCCGCCACGGTGCCGGAAATGGATTTTTCGTATATTCCCCGGCGGGACCGCCGCTCCATGAGCCGCATGGCGCTCTACGCCTACGCCGCCGCCCAAGAAGCCCTCCGGCATGCGGGATACGAGTCCGCCCCGCAGGGCCTGGGCTTTTTTATGGGCTCCACCTTAAACAGCATTTCCGTGTGGATGCAAATTACGTCCCACTGCCACGGCGGGCATTTGGAGCTGGTTAAAACATCCGATTTTTTGCAGATTATGAACCATTCACCGCTGGCTACGGTGTCGCAGGCGTTAAAAATCAACGGGCCCTGTGTGGGCGCGTCGGACGCGTGCGCGACGGGGCTGATGAACGCGGGGCTTGCGTATATGGCCGTTAAAACGGGCTTTGTAAAACAGGCGCTTTGCGGCGGAACGGAAGAATACCACCCGATGTTCAGCGCGTGCTTTGACATTATGCAGGCCACCAGCCACAATTTTAACGACCGCCCCGCCGAAGCCTGCCGCCCGTTTGACAAGGACCGTACGGGGCTGGTAGCGTCGGAAGGGTGCGGACTGCTTTTTGTGGAAAGCGAAGAAAGCGCCAAGGCGCGCGGCGCGGAGATTTTGGCCGAAATCATCGGTTTTGCGTCCAACACCGAAACCGAAAATATGGCGTATCCGTCCGCCGAAACCCTGCGCGAATGCATGCAGGCCGCGCTGGCGGACGCGGGCATTCAACCCGAAGAAGTGGATTTGTTAAATGCGCACGCGACGGGCACCGTAATAGGCGACATCGCCGAAACGCAGGCCGCCGCGGCGGTGTTCGGTCCGGGTGTGAAAATAAACAGTTTAAAAGGCCATTTGGGCCACACGATGGGCGCGAGCGGAAGCCTGGAAACCGTTGCGTGCCTGGAAACGCTCAGGAGGGGCGTGATTCCCCCTACCCAAAATTTACACGCGCCGGACGAACGCTGCGCACGGCTGGAATACGTGCGCCAAACGGAAGAAAGCCCGGTAAAAATTATTTTGAAGAACAGTTTCGCCATCGGCGGAAACAATTGTTCTTTAATTTTAAGGAGACCCCAGTGATTACCAGAGACGAGATTATCAGACTGACCAATGAAGCCCTTAAAAAAGAATTTGAACTGACCGACGCACAGCTGGTTCCTTCCGCCCATTTGCAAAACGACGTGGGACTGGACAGCTTAGACGCGGTGGATATGGTGGTGGTGCTGGAGCAGAAGTTCGGCATGACGCTGCGCCAGGGATACGACATCCGCTCCATCGTTACTTTAAACGATTTGTACGATTTTATTGAAAAACTCGCGCGGGAACACGAAGCCAACTGAATTATGTACGCACTGCGCACCCTTTTTAACACGGCCATAATAGGCTCCTCGGCCATATTATGGCTTTTTCTTTCCGGTCTTGCGGCCGGGCCGTTTTTGTGGCTGTTCCCCGGGGAAAAAGGGCGCAACGTGCGCAAGTTTGTATACTTTCAGTCCCGGGGCATTTTGTTTTTTGTGCGCCTGTGTTCACGCGGGTTTAAAGTAAGCCGCGCCCCCCGCCCGCAGGGGCCGTGCATTGTGGCCGCCAACCACGCTTCCTCGCTGGACTTATACTGCGTGGCCGCGCTGGGGTTTGACAATGTGGTCTACGTTACCAAAGGCTGGGTGTTCCGGCTGCCGTTTTTCCGCTTTGTCATGCACGCCGCCGGTTATTTGGACGCCGAAAAAACGCCGCCCGAAGAAATGCTGGCGCGCTGTAAAGCGGCGCTGGAAAACGGGTGCGACATTATGCTTTTTCCGCAGGGGTCGCGCAAGAATCCGCAGGCGCGGTTTAAAAGCGGGGCGTTTTATCTGGCCGAAATGATGGGTGTTCCCGTAGTGCCGGCGGCTATTGGCGGAACGGGCAAAATGCTGCCCGCGGGCAGTATACGGCTGCGTCCGGCTGAAATTATTTTAAAGTCGTTCCCGGCGGTAATGCCCGGGGAGTTTACGGGGCCGCTTGCGCATTTGGAAATGGCGCGCGCGGTGAAAAACCAAATTATGCAGTTTTTAGAGGAGACTAAATGAAAAAGACATTAGGCATACTTTTAATGGCGGCGTTTTTGGCGGCGGGGTGCCGCTCGCTCGCGCCGGTGTACAACATTGAAAATAAAACCGTCGTGCTGGGCTCCGGCGTTACGATGGAACAGGCCATTCTGGCGGGCGGCGCGGCCAAACGCTGGACGATGAGCGCGGTGCGCCCCGGCCTTATCAAGGGGAATCTGTATACGCGCGGGCACGAAGTAACCGTCAACATCCCTTATACCCAAAACAGTTATTCCATTGAGTACGCTTCCAGCGATAATATGCGCTACAACGCCAAGAAGCATAAAATCCACCCGAAATACAACCAGTGGGTGCGCAACCTGGACCTGGCTATCAGCCGGGAAGCCGCGCGCGTGCATTAAGTATGCCGGCGTTTGACGAAATCCGCACGCTGGTGCCGCACCAGCCGCCGATGCTGTTGGTGGATGAAATTCTGTCCGCGGACCCGGCGGATTCGCGCGTAAAAAGCGTGGTCGGCCCGGAACATTTGTTTTTGCGGCAGGACGGCACGCTCGCGCCCGAAGCGTTTTGCGAAATTATCGCGCAGAGTTTTGCCGCGTGCGAAGCCCAACGCCGCAGGCTGGCCGGCCTGTCCACCGAAGGCGGCGGCTACCTGGCCAATGTGCGCGAATTTGAAGTTTTTTCGTACGCGCGCGCGAATGACGAACTGATAACGCACGTGGTGCAAAAAGACGATTTTATGGGCACGCGCATTGTGTCGGGCGAAGTGCGCCGCGGGAGTGAAACGCTGGCGGCGGGCACGGTGTATATTTTTATGTGGGAAGGCAATACTCCCCCGGAGGCGAAATGAAATTTTTAACGGTTTTGTTGTGCGTATTGTATGCGGGTGCGCTGGGGGCGCAAACGCCTGACGTTCAAAAGCCCGGCGCGGCGGAGGCCCAAATAGAGGTTTCGTCCGGCTCGTCGGACGGCCCGGCGCAGGCCGCTGCGTCAGCGGACGATGCCCGCGCACGGGAAACAGCGGCGCGTTTTGCGGCGGTGGATACGATTCACAGCCGTTTCGTGCAGGAAAAACGCATGGCTCTTTTAACCGAACCGGTGGTGAGCGAAGGCGTGTTTTCATTTCAAAAAAATCCCGCCTGCATCCGCTGGGAATATACTAAACCTTTCCAAAACGGTTTTGTGATTGACGGGGAACATACCTTCCGCCTGGAAAAAGGCGTTAAAAAAGCCGTCAAGGGCGTAATGGCGCGCAACATCGCGGCGCAGATGCTGGTGTGGCTGGCGTTTGATTTGCCCACGCTTTCCAAAACGTACTCCGTAACGTTTTTTGACGGCGGAGCGGTACTGAAACCGCTGTCCGACAAAAACCGTATGCTGGAACAAATAACCGTCTGGTTCGCGCCGGACAATCCGCAGGCTCTGTCCAAAATAGAAATGGCCGAACCCGGCGGGGATTCCACTACATTGTTATTTCTGGATACCGAAACCAACCGGCCTTTGCCGCAGGATGCTTTTAAATGAACGGATGGGATTTTTTCGCCAGGCATAAAAAGGCCGCCGCCGCACTGCTCTTAGCGGGGGCGCTGGGGTGCGGGGCGCTGTTGTCTTGCGTGAAGCTGGACGAAAATATCCACGCCATGATTCCCGCGGCCGTGCGGGAGCGGGTGGAGCTGTTTGAACATTCCCCCTTAAATAAAAAAATTTTTATAGGCGTAACGGCGGACACCGCCCAGGCCGCGCAGGAGGCCGCCGAAGAGCTGCGCGCGGACCTCGTCCGGCGGGGTTTGCTGACGCTTCCCCCCGCCCCGGGGCCGGATTTTGCGCTGACGCTTTACCGCGGCCTGCCGTACCGTTTTTCGGCGAAAGACGCGCAGGCCGCCGCCGAACGCTTAACGCCCGAAGCCGTGCGGGAGCGGATGGCGCAGAATTACGAGAATTTACTTTCCTTTCAAAGTTTCTTTTTAAAAGATTTAATTCTGGCCGACCCGCTGGGCCTGACCGATTTAATGGCCGCCAAAATGGCCGCGTTCGGCGCGGGCACGGCGCTTGAATACCGGGACGGTTTTCTCGCTTCCCCCGACGGAAAAACGCTGATCGGCCCGTACGACTTCCCCGGCGAAACGGCGGACTTTAACGCCGCGCGGCGGTTTGCCGAAGGGTTTTCGCAGGCCGCGGCGGATATTTCTTCTTCCGCCAAAGCGTTTTACCTGGGCTCGCTTCGCTACACGGTGGAAAACGTGGCCGTCATCCAGGCCGATTTGCTTAAAATTACCCTGCTGGCGTTTGTATTGCTGGCCGGGGTGTTTTGGTATTTTTTCCGCCACAAAACCGCGCTGCTCATTTATTTACTGCCGGTGCTGGTGCTGCCCCCCGCCGCGCTGGTAACTTACCGGGTGTTCGGTTCGCTTTCCGGCATTACGCTGGGGTTTGGGAGCGTGGTGGCCGGGCTGTCGGTGGATTATTCGGTATATATCTTTTTTGCGCTTAAACGCACGCGCGCCGGCGCGCGGGAAACCGCCGCACATATGAAAAAGCACCTGCTGTGCAATTTTATGACGTCGGCTTTGTGCTTTGCCGCGCTGCTCTGCTCGTCGGTGGAGCTGTTTAGGCAGATTGCCGTGTTTTCGGTAACGGGGCTGCTATTGTCTTTACTGCTCGCGCTGTATATTTTCCCGCATTATTGGACGGATTTGCCGCCGGAAACGCAGGCTTCCCCCCGCTATACTCTTCCCGTACTGCCGCGCCGGGCGGCCGTACTGGTGTGCGTATTTTTGCTGGCTTTCGGTGCGCTGGGCGTTACGCGCGCGCATTTCAGCGGCGACGTGGAAGATTTAAACTCTACTTCCGCCCAGTTTAAACAGGACAAAGCCGCCTTTGACCGGGTATTTTCCGGCGTATCGCAAAACAGCGCGCTGTTGTTTGTGTTTGGCGCCACGCCGGAAGAAGCCCTGGAGCATAACGAAGCACTTTCTGCCCGTCTCCCTGCGCCGCTGGCCGTAAGCGAAGTGATTGTTTCCAATTCCGCGCGCGCGGAAAATACGGCGCGCTGGCGGGAATTCTGGAGCGCCTCCCGCGCTAATTACGCGCGGCTTCTGATTGAAGAAGAAGCCGGAAAGCTGGGGTTAAAACCCGCCGCGTTTGAACCGTTTTTTAAAGAGGTCCTTGCCGAACCCGCGCCGGATACGTTTGATTTTACCAAGCTTTATAATCCCGCCGCAGAGTTGGCAGACGGGCGTTTTGCCGTCGTGAATATAGTTCCCAACACCGCCGCATACGAAACCGCCGCGCGCGAAGCGGGCGCGGTTTTTCTCTCCGCCAGCGAACTCAAGACGGATTTGATTCACGCCGTTAAAAAAGAAGCGTTAAAAATCGTGCTCCTGGCCCTGCTGTTTAATTTGGCCGCCGTGCGCTGGGCGTTTAAAAGCTGGAAAACGGCCTTTTTGGCGTTTGTGCCCGTGGTGCTGGCGGCGTGTTTTACGTTCGGCTGTTTCTGGGCGTTTAACGTGCGCGTAAATTTATTTATTTTGGTGTTTTTGCCGCTTCTTATGGGCATAGGCATTGATTATGGCATCTTTCAGCTGATGCGGCGCGCTTCGTCCGGCGGAGAATACGCCAACGCCTACCCGGCTTCGGCCCTGGCGGCGGCGGCACTCTCCACGCTGGCGGGCTTTGGCGTGCTGGCGTTTGCCAAACACGGCGTATTGTTTATTATCGGGCTGTCGTCCTTTTTGGGCGTGGGCGGGGCGATGCTGGCTTCGCTTTTTGTGCTTCCGGCCTTTTTACAGGGGGAGAAATGAGAGGACTGATTTTACTTTTCTGCGCGCTGGCCGCCGGGTGCGCTTCGGGCGTAATATACGCGCCCGCGCCGGATACAACGGTAAACCCGAAAGAGGCCGCCCTTATTAACGGCGCGTATTTGCCGTACGGCGTATATTTTACCGCCGTTTCCCAGTACGACAGCCATTCCGCCCGCGTGGTGGTGCTTTCGTATGTGGGCAGCAAAATGCTGGATATGAGCGTTACGCCGGAGGAGGTGCGGGTGTATTACAAAGTGCCCCGGCTGCCTTCCCGCGCCGTGGCGGCGTTCGGGCGTTTTGCGCGTGCGGAACTGTTTACGTTCTGCCCGAATAAAGAAATGAAATACTACGACGCCAAAAGCCGGGGCACGTTTGAGGCCGAGGCCGCGGGAGGGGTTCAATGTCCGCAGAAGCCGCTTTAAAAAATTGTTTTGTGTCCGCGTCGGACGACGCTTTTTTGTACCGTATCGCGCCGGATTTCCCGGCGTTTAGCGGGCATTTTCCGGGCAACCCGCTTTTGCCCGCCGTCTGCCAGATGGGGCTGTGCGCGGACGCGCTTTCGCGCCGCACGGGCAGGCCGCTTGAAATAAAAGCGGTCGGGCGGTCCAAATTTATGCGTCCGATACTGCCGGGCGCGGACGTGCGCGTTATGCTTTCCCCCCGCCCGGACGGGCAGTTTTTGGCAGAACTCGCGGACCCGGCGGACGGACGCAAATTCAGCCAGATTATTTTTTCCGCCCGGGTAATAGAAGAGGATATTTTATGAAGAAGATTGAATACTTTTCCACCCCCGCCGGTGCGCCGGCGCCGCTGGAAAAATCGGTTTTCCGCACGGTGCGGTTTAACGAAATTGACCCGATGGGCATTATGTGGCACGGCCACTACGCCGGATTTATTGAAGACGCGCGCGTGGCGCTGGGCGACAGCCTGGGCATCGGCTACCAGGATTTTTACGACCACGGCGTGATGATTCCCCTCCGGCAGTTTCACGTGGACTATCTCGCCCCCCTGCTCTACGCCAAAACATATGAAATTAAGGCCCGGCTGTTTTACTGCGAATCGGCGCGCCTGAATTATGACTTTACGATTTTAGACGAGAATCAAAAGGTAATGGCGCGCGGCTGCAGCGTGCAGTTGATGGTGGACAAAGACCACAACCTTTTATTTGAATGGCCCGAATTTACCCGGGATTTCTTTAACGCGTGGAAAGAAGGTTCCGTTAAACAAAAATGAAAATTCTCATCGTCATCCCGCACTATAACCATTCCGCTTCGCTCAGGCGCGTGGCGGAAGGGTGTTTGGCGCAAAATCCAAACGTGGCGGTGTTTGACGACGGAAGCGATGGTTCGCCGGAAGAACTCTTAAAAGGCCTGCCGGTTTCTTTCGTGCGTTTTGACGAAAACCGCGGCAAAGGCGCTGTAATTTTGGCCGCGGCCCGCTGGGCGGCTTCCCGCGGGTTTACGCATATCGTTACCGTGGATGCGGACGGCCAGCACGACCCGAAGGATTATCCCCTTTTGTGCGCCGCCGCGCGGGAAAACCCCAAAGCAATCATCATCGGCAGGCGGCGTTTTTCGGCGGCGGAAAACGTGCCGGCCTCGTCTAAATTCGGGCGCAAATTCGGCGGGTTTTGGGTGCATTTGCAGACGGGGAAGGCCGTGTCCGACATTCAAAGCGGCTACCGCGTGTACCCGGTGGAAATGCTGTTGTGCCTGTCGTTTTTTTCCAAACGCTACGCTTTTGAGGCCGAGGTCCCCGTGCGCGCGTTGTGGGCTGGCTTTGGGCTAAAAGAAGTGGACGTTTCCGTAGAGTACCCAAAGGACCGCATCTCCCACTTCAGCCTGCTGAAAGACAACTTCCGCCTGAGCGTGCTGAACACCTATTTGACCATCCGCTCCATGCTTCCCATTCCCCACCGGCAGTATGGCCCCAGCGGAAAGACGGGCAAAATCAGCAAGCGCGGGTATTGGGAAGTGATGGCGGAAAATTTAAAAATGCCCGGCAATGTTACGCGCAACGCCGTTTCCGCCGCGTGGGGCATTTTTTGCGGGAGCATCGCGCTGCCCGGCGTCCGGCAGGTAATGTTGTTTTTCGGCGCGGGCTGGTGGAATTTAAACAAGATTTTAAGCATATCTTTTGAAAAACTCTGCATCGGGCCGATTGTGCCCGCTCTTTGCATAGAAGCCGGGTATTTTATGCGTTACGGGCGTTTTTTGACGGAGTTTAACTTAACCACGCTCGGCCGCCAGTTTTTACAGCGCGTGTGGGAATGGGTGTTGGGGTCTCTGGTCGTGGCGCCTTTGCTGGCGGCGGCTGCGTTTATAATCGTGTGGCTGGCGGGATTTATGCTGCACAGGAGCTTGCGTGGACGCGTATAAAGAACACACCGGGCGCAGTTTGGCGTCTAAGGTAAAACACCGTTTTATGTACGCCCTTATTTTTACGGGCGGGCGGAGCCTGGCGTATTTGTTTCTGTATATTGTGGCGCTTTTTTATTCGCTTTCCCCCGCCGTGTCGGCCAAGTCGCGCGCGTATATTGCCCGGCGGTTTAAACCCAAAAGCAAATGGGCTTTTTTTAAACATACGTACCTGCTTAATTTAACCTTTGGCCGTACGCTGGTGGACCGGGCCGCCCTGGGGATTTTGGGCCGCACGGGCGTTTCTTCCACCGAAGAAGAACGGGAGCTGTGCCGCAAGCTGCTGGCCGAAGGAAAGGGGCTGATTTTGCTCTCCGCGCACGCGGGCTGCTGGCAGCTGGCCGTTAATTTACTGGATTTCCTGCCCGTTAAAAAGAACGTGCTGTATTACCGCAACCCCAAAGACAACGATAAAACCGTGGCCGAGCACGCGGGCCGCGCCGCGCCGTTTGCCTATATTAATCCGGCGGGGCCGCTGGGCGGCGTGGTGGAAATGATGACCGCCCTGCAAAGAGGCGAAGTGCTCTGCGCGATGGCGGACAGGGTGTTTGGGGACGAAAAAAATGCGGTAAGCGTTTCGTTTTTGGGCGGGCGCATCCGCGTGCCGTACAGTTTTTACCGCCTGGCCGCCGCCACGGGCGCGCCCGCGGCGGTGATGTTTTTCCCCTGGGAGGGAAAGGGCCGCTTTTCCACCCGCACGTGCGGCGTAATCCGCGTGCCGGAGCTGGGCGCGGCGCGCGAAAATTATGTTCCGTTTGCCCAACAATTCGTGGACGCGCTGGAAGAATTTGTAATACAATATCCATATCAGTTTTTTAATTATTTTGACCTCTGGGAGAACGCTCCGTATGCAACAGACCATAGATGAAATTAAACAGATGATTTCCGCCAACATTGATTTGGGCGGGGCCGACTTGTCCAAATTCGGCGCTTCCGACGCCATTTTCGGCGAGCAGGGCCTGGGGCTGGACAGCCTGGACGCGGTGGAACTCATTATGCTCCTTCAGAAAAAGTACGGCATTACCATTGAAAATATGCAGGAAGGCCGCGCTGTTTTTAAAGACCTCGGCACCTTGGCCGAATACGTGGAAAAAAACCGGAAAAAATAATGACCGCACGCGGCGTTCAAATCGCCGGGACGGGGTGCCTGTGCGCCTGCGGTCTGACGGCGGAAGATTGTTTTGAAGGCGCGCTTTCGGGGCGCGCCCGTTTTGCTTTGCCCGCCGGGCGGGTAGAGAGCGCTTACGCCGCTGCCTACCCCGTTTTTATGCTCCCCGAAGAAGTGTTACAAAAGTGTCCGCCCCGTCAAAGCGTCAGTTTGTTTTTCTTTTTAGAATCCGCCCGCGAAGCGTTTTTGCAGGCGGGTGTTTCGCCGCAGGAGCTTGCTTCCAAACGCGTGGGCGTGATTGTGGGTACGTCGGTGGATGCGTCGTTTCATTGTTTTAACGTGTACAAGAACTGGCGCGCGGGGCATACAGCGGACGGGGATGCGGAGCGGCTTGCGCATTATTTTTCTTCTTCCACGGCCCAGGCCGTCAGCCGCCGCTTCGGTTTTACCGGACCGTTTCAGACGGTGGTTACCGCCTGCGCCAGCGGCACCGATGCCATCGGCCTGGCCAAAAGCTGGATTGACTCCGGCCTGTGCGACGCCGTACTCTGCGGCGGCACCGATGAAATCAATTTAATTCCCTATGACGGTTTCATCCGCCTGCTGATTGCTTCCAAAGAGCGCTGCCGTCCGTTTTCCAAAGACCGCGCCGGCATTAATATAGGCGAGGGTGCGGCCGCTTTATTGTTGGTGAGCGATGCGCTGGCGCGCGAGTTTTCCCTCACGCCCAAAGGCTACGTGCTGGGATACGGCAACGCGTGCGACGCGTTCCACCCCACCGCGCCGGACCCGGAGGCCAAGGGCCTTAAAAAAGCGATTTCTTTTGCTCTCTCCGAGGCGGGGTTGTCCGCCGGGGATTTGGCGTTTGTCAACGCGCACGGCACGGCCAGCCAGGCCAACGACGCGGCCGAAGCCGCCGCGTTTAACGCTCTTTTGTCCGGCGTACCCGTATGGGGTTCCAAAGGCGTAACGGGGCACACGCTGGGCGCGGCGGGCGCGGTGGAAGCGGTGCTCTGTCTGCAGGCTTTAAACCGCCGTATCATTCCCCCCACTTTCGGGTTTACCCGGGCGGACGAAACGCTGGGGTTTGCCCCCGTAACGCAGGCGAGTGAAATTACGAAGCGGGCCGCCCTGTCGGACTCGCTGGCCTTCGGCGGCTGTAATGCGGCCGTGGTGCTGGGCGCGGAGGATTATTATGGCTGAGTTTTATATTAACGGTTTTTCCGCCCTTACCGGGGACGCGCGCCCCGAAGATTTTCTTCCCTTTGCCGAAGCGCGCCGCCTGCGCCGTATGGAAGGCATCGCCAAAAACGCACTGCTTTGCTCGTTCCGCGCGATGTCGGCGGCGGGGCTGGACGTGAACGCGCCTAAAAACACCGGGCTCAGCGTGGCCGTGGGCGCGGGCTCGCTGGAGAGCACCTGTAAGTTTATGGATACGATTATTGACGACGGGGACGAACTTTCCTCCCCCACCGCGTTCGCCGGGTCGGTGCATAATTCCACGGGGCTGACGCTTTCTGCTTTTTTGCACTTGTCGGGCCCGTGCGTAACGACGGGACAGTTTGATTTTTCATTTGCGGGCGCCCTGCTGACCGCCCGGCAGTTTCTGGCGCGCGGCATGTGCGCGGACGCGCTCGTGGCGGTAACGGAAGACGTAAATCCCGCGGCGGCCGCTCTTGCGCCCCGGCATCCCGCCCTGTTTGCCCCCGTTCTGCGTGCGCCCGCCGGGCCGTTTGCCCGCGCGGCGGCGGCTTTTGTGGTGTCTTTCCGCCCGACGGATAAAACGCTTTTTGCCGTCAGCCGTTTTTCTTTTTCGCGCACGGAAGAAGCCCCGTCCTGCGCCGCGCCCGTTTCCGTTTCCACCGCCGCACACGGCGCGCTGGAAATCTGCCGGCTGTTGTCCGCCGGGCAACCTTTTGCCTTCCGGGACGTTTTTGCCGGAGCCGAATTGCTTGTGGAGGCTGAACCTTATGCTTAACAGAAATGACGTAAAACGTATGATTTCCGACGTGCTTCGCACCGAACTGGCGCGCCGCCAGGCCGACGCGCTGGCCGTTTTTGAAACGGATAACGCCGACGACCTGCTCTCCCGCCTGCCGCACGATATTTTGGAGTCCGCTTCCCAAAAAGCCGCCGTATTGTTTGGCTACGAGCCCCGGGTGTTTTCTTCTTTGGAGCTAATGACCGATTATGCGTACGCTTCTTTTATAAAGACCCGCCGGATTACCTTTTTAACTTCGGGCAGCACCGGCGAACCCAAAAAGTGCGCGCACACCGTGGAAATGATGGAAGAAGAAGCCTTCGGCGCGGCTCCGTTGTTTAAAGACGTAAAGCGCATCGTGTCGCTGGTGCCGTCCAGCCATCTGTACGGCTTTTCGTTTACCGTCACCCTGCCGCACGCTTTAAACGTGCCCGTCGCGGCGATTCCCGCGCTTCCCACCCAGCCGTGGGAAAAAATCCTCCGGGAAGGGGATTTGGTGGCCGGGTTTCCGCTGTTTTGGAATTATTGGCTGCGCGCGCAGAATAAATTTCCCGCCGGGGTGCAGGCGCTCTCGTCCACCGCTCCGTGCAAAGACGAGACCATCCGCGGCCTGTACGGCGCCGGACTGGCCCGGTTTACCGAAATTTACGGCGCAAGCGAAACCGGCGCCATCGCGTACCGCCACCAGGCGGGCGAACCGTTTAAAGTGTTTTCGTTCTGGGATATATCCGCGCCGGAAGGCCAGCCCCGGATTAAACGCCTGTCCCAGCCGGACTGGCTGCTGCTGCCCGACCATGTGGACCTGCAAAACGAACGCTGTTTAATCCCCCTGCGCCGCAGCGACGCATGCGTGCAGGTGGCGGGCATTAACGTATTCCCCAAGCATGTGGAACAGGTGCTGGCGGCTCATCCCGCCGTCAAGGCGTGCCGGGTGCGTTTGATGCGGCCCGAAGAAGGCTGCCGGCTGAAAGCTTTTATTGTGCTCAGCGACGGCTATACACCCGAGCACCTGGGCATTATCCGCACCTATCTGGCCCAGAAGCTGACGGTGCACGAACTGCCGCGCGCGTTTACGTTCGGGGCGGAGCTGCCGGTGTCCGTTTTGGGCAAAGACGCGGACTGGTAGGCCCTTTTCCCCGTCGTTTTTTAGCCTTTCCCCGCCTAAAACGCGGGGATTTTTATGTGTTTTTTCTACGGAGAAATGCTTTTACCCGACGGGAAAACGCCCCCGGTGCAAAAAAACAGGTTTTATGTTACAATAAAAGAGGAAGCGGCTTTCCCCGTCGTTTCAAAACCGAATTTAGGGTCAAAAGGTCCCAGCAAAAAAATGGGCCTTTTGGCCCTTGTTGCTGAATGGTTTTTGTGTTAGCATTAGGTTATAGGCAGTATAAAAACCCGTATTCTAAGTGGAGACAACTTAATTATGAACAAACTGATAGCGGCAGTGCTGAGCATTTCGCTAATCTTCGGAAGCGTAACCCCTTCCCTGGCTCAATCCCCCATCAAGAAGGGAGGACAGGCCTTAAAGGCCGTGCAGGCCACCGGAAAAGAGCTGGTCGCGGGCAGCGGCAGCGCGCTTTCCAACACCGTTAAGCAGGCTGCCGGAGCGTCCGTCGCTCAGGGCTTTAGATATGAACCCGGCCTCGCGGTTCCGCAGACTTCATATGTCCGCCGCGTAAACGTGTCCAACGTTTCCGGCCTTGCCGCCACCGGCGTGCAGTCTTCGTCCGAATTGAGCGTGAACATTGATAAAGCGCTTACCTCACAGCTTCCGGCCACGGCTTCTAAATCCCCTAAAGAGATTAACGCGTTGCTGGCTAAGCCTGATTTTGCGGAAAAGGAGGCCAAAGAAGTATATGACCAGATTTTTAATGTAACCTCCCGCCATGCCTCTGTCAAGGAGTTTTTGTTTTTTGACGCGTTCCCCTCTGTAACGGTGCAGCACGGGTTTGCCGTAGGTGCGGATCGTGTAACGCAGGCGCTTGAATTCTACCGCCGCACGCTGTTTTCCAATTTACAGGCCGCCCCGGTGCTGCCGGCTTCCGCTTCGCTGGACGAGATTGTCTCCCTCTCCAACAACTCTGCGGAATTTGCCGATGTAGACAGATGGGCCAAGTCCATGGCTGCCGTAACCAACCTGGGTTTTTACGGTGCCGCCAAAGACGCCTCCCTTTTAATTGATGTTTACGCCAAAACGCCCGCCGCTTTAAAACCGGTAACGGAAGTGGTAGTCGGCCGCGCCCTGCTTAATCTGCAGGCGTACGAAGCGTTGGAACAGCTGGCCCGCCTGTCCGCCGTAAACGGCGAGCTGGTTACTCCTTTCTGGAGCGGCGTGAAAACCTATGCGCAGGAACAGGGTTTAAACATCGCCCTGCCCCAGCTTTCCGCCTCCGCCGCCGCGGTAAAGCCTTCCAAAGAATTGGAACGCCTGCTGGGCAGCTGGAACCGCTTGAACGTCCGCCATGTGGACGCTTCCGCTAAAGCGACCGCCGACTGGGCGGCGTTAAACGGCGCCAAAGGCAAAGTAATCGCCCGCCCGACGGAACAGGCTCCCGTGCGCGAAACGCCCGTCCCCGAGGCTCCCGTTACGCCGAATGTGGAAGTGAATTTGGCGGACTTGCATTTGGCCGACAATCTGGCCGTAGGTGCGGCCCCGGTGCCGGCTTCCGGCACGGAAGTGTCCGCCGAAACGGCTGCTGCCGAAACCGCCTCCGCTCCGGCCGCGTCCCAAACCTGGCTTTCCAAAGGTTTTAACCGCATTAAATCCGCTTTCTCTTCTTCCCCCGTTCCTGCCGCTTCTCCGGTAAGCATTCCGGTTCGCGCCGGCGGTACGATTAGCGACGCCGCTTTAACCCGCGCGATGGGTCTTTCCAACGGCGGTACGCTTTCCATGGGCGGCTTGGGTGATTTGACCGAAAAAATCAACAACGGCAAAATCATTAAACGCGTTCATAAAACCCTGGAATCGGCCCGCAACAAAGCCGATACCGAGTTTATCGCGTTGGCTCAACAGGCCCAAAAAGAAGGCCGCAATTTAACGAGCGAAGACTACAACAACCTGCTGAGCGAAAAATTCTCCGCCGCCATTGCCGCCGATCCGACCCTGGCTCCTTACGCCCAGGATATCGCCCGCACGGTTGCGGACCCCGCCGCGATGGCTCCGGCTCCGGCCAAACGCGAGCTGTCTTATTCCTTAAAGATTCACGACGCGGAAGGCAAAGTCCTGCCCGTAACCTTTGAAATCAATATGCGCCTGCTGGACAATACCGCCGTCAAACAGTTTGAACAGCTGGGCGTGAGCAATTCCGAAGTTTTCACGCTGATGCGCGCCACCAAAGACGGTAAACCCACCGGTCCGTTTGAGCTTATGCTGACCACCCCCGGCGGCAGCAAGAGACCGATTTACGAACCGTTTATTGAAGGCGGCAAAGCCGGTGTGGAAGCGTTATACTATCGCTTGCTGGGCGACTATCAGGCCGGTAAACTGGCGAGCAATAAAGTAGATTTGAACCTCTATTCGGACGTGTTTGCCGAAAGAGCGACGATGTTCGCGGGTCTTACCGAAGGTCTGGGCGGCTTGCCGCAGGCTACCGTAGCCCCGCAGGCCACCGCTTTGGGCATTACGGACCCGAAAGCTTTGCAGGCGGGCGTTTCCCACTCCCAGCTGGGTAACGTGGCGAGCGTCGTCTTCTCCGGTTTGCAGAAAGAATTTGGCATCAAAAATACGCTGGCATTGGGGTTAGGCATAGCCAGCTTGGGGCTGGGCATTTGCGGTTTCGGTTTATCGCTGCCCTCCCTTGCCGCTAAAATCAGCATGCTGGGCATTGGTTCTTTTGTTCTGGGCGTAGGCGCCAACGGCGGCGTAAAATCCACCAACAGTATTTTTGCCAAAGAAATGTCTAACGACAATATCTCCGGCACCGCCAGAATGGGCTTTGTAAACGCCCGCGCCTCCGTCGGTACGATGACGGGCTACTTGTTCTTCCCCGTATCCGTGCTGTTTGCCCTGTCGGGCGTGGAAGCTTTCCAGTGGCTGTATTACGGCGCTACTGCGGTTCCCGCCTATGCGTTGTTCAACCTGGCTCTTTCCAAAGTAAGGAACGTCGGTGCGGA
The DNA here is from genome assembly GCF_958451995.1 of Candidatus Avelusimicrobium alvi. NCBI lineage: Bacteria > Pseudomonadati > Elusimicrobiota > Elusimicrobia > Elusimicrobiales > Elusimicrobiaceae > Candidatus Avelusimicrobium > Candidatus Avelusimicrobium alvi. The sequence continues at coordinate 90,976 of NZ_CAUDSG010000001.1, read as the reverse complement.
ACACGGCGTGGCCAAAACGTGGCTGGAAAAAGCCAAAGTGGTGGCCAAGAGCGGTTTGGGTATTTTCAAAAATATCGCCAATAACGTTAAATTTGCGCTGACCGGCGGCTATCAGGAACGCCTGTCCGCCATCCGCGAAAAACGCATTGTCAAAGAACGCACGAAAGAATTTGAAAGAATGATGAACGGCCAGGAAGTGGTGGCTCCGTCCGCCGCGTCGTCCAACTCGCTGTGGGCCAAAGCCAAAGACTTTATGACCGTTAAAGTGCCCGCCGCCACGAGCCAGTATATGCTTCGTATGATGGCCTTGGTGGGCTTGTACCACTTTGCCGGTATGATGTATAACTCCGGCCCGGGCGCCATTATCGGCAACTTTATTAAATCTCCGGAAGGCGCCAGCATTGTGAACTGGGCGCAGAATATGCCTCTGCCGATGACGGCTCTCTTGGCCGGCGGCGCGGGTTACGCGCTGACCAAACTCGGTCAGAAAGCGTTTAATATGCTGAGCAAGAAATTCACCCGCGGCCCGGTGGACGGTCTGGCCGTTGAACAGCCGACCACGCTGTTGGAAAAGACCGGCGCGTTCACCAAAAAACATCTGCCCTGGCTGGTGGGCGGCGCCACGGGCGTGGCTACGGCCGCCGTACCGCAGGTATACGAGGTGGCTCACTCCATCTTCAGCCGCTTTGACCCGACTTCCGTCGCGCAGATTGCCACCTTCTTCACCGCTTATGTAGGCGTGTGGGCCGGCCGCCAGTATCTGTCGGGCTTTGTAAAATCCGGCAAGCTGACTCCGCAGGGCATCATCGGCGCCTCCGGCGTGCTGAGCACTGTGGCCGTGAGCTTGGCCTTCCTGCCCTTCCTGCCGCTCGGCGTGAAAGCCGCTCTGTGGGGCGTGGCGGGCTTGGGCTTTGCCAACCTGGCCGGTTTTGAAAACTCGCTGGCGATGGAAAAATATCCGAACCAGAAACCCGCCGTCAATATGGCCTACACCTTGGCCAGACTTTCGGGTGCGCTGACGGTGTTGTACGGCTCGCTGGCCAATACGTTTAAGGCCGCCGGTGTGGCGGATCCGGATATCAACGCCTTGGTGCTGCCTGCGGGTGCGCTGGCTTTGGCTACCCTTATCAACGGCAAATACTTTACGCGCAACTTCTTCCAGGACGTCAGACGCTGGAGAGGCTTGCCCCCGACGTTAAACTATAAACTGCTGCGCACGGCCGCCGATGATTTCTACAAGAAATACTTGGAATCCGGCCACTCCGTGGAAAATATGCCGCAGGACGCGCATCGCATCGCCGCCAAGCTGTTTGAAGAAACCAGACACGAACTGACCACCGTGGAACGCTTGATGACCCCGCTGAATGAAAAACTGCGCATCAACGAACTGCGCCTGAAAGTAATCGGCGAATTGAAACGCCTGTTAAACGGTGCGGAGCAGAATACGGTGCCGCTGGGTATGGAAGAGCTGACCTATAAAGCGCTGAAAACCCGCGAAATCCAGCCGCTCCTGACCAACCTGACCGCCAGAAAGCTGTCCGCGGCGGAAGAGGCGAAGGTTATCCGCTCGGTGGCGTCGGTTATCTACAACCGCTATTTCATCAAAGCGGCCGACTTGCAGGCGATGGAACGGGGCGTAATGGACCGCAACGAAGGGTTGGATATGTTCCGCTTGGAAGTGCTGCGCAATATGTACAAAATGGAACTGACCAAAATCGCTACGGACCGTGTAGCCCGTTACAAAGGCAACCGCCCGTCTTACGATCGCTCTATGGACGAACTGCGCGGCATGGCCGACAAAGTGCTGGGCCCGAACCACGGCTGGAAAGCCCCGCGCTTCAATCCGTAAATTTTACTGGAACTGACCCTAAAAGTGGCTTGTGCCGTATGGCAAGCCACTTTTAGTTGGCGCTCCCGCGTTTTGAGGAAAGAAAAAGGGTGTTCCCCGACGGGAAAAATCGTAAAATTCTTCCGAAAAATGCACAGTAAATGTGTTATAATAATGAAGTAAGGCTGTTCGTATCACTAATCCACAACAAACAATAGGAGACTTGAATGCTACGGAAGTTTATAGATTGGTTTAAACCGCTGCCGGACGCCGCGGAAAAAATTACCGATCCGCAAGAAATTACTAAGCAATATAAGCGTTGGAGATTGCGCTTATTTATCAGTGCCTATATCGGTTATGCGATGTATTACGTAACCCGCCAGAATTTGAACCCCATCGCCCACGTGTTCAAAGAGGAAACCGGCATTACCAACGATCAGTTCGGTTTGATGGTATCCATTTCCCTCATTGCGTATGGCATTGGCAAGTTCGTAAGCGGTATGTTGGCTGACAAAAGCAACATCCGCGTTTTTTTGGCTTTTGGTTTGATGGCTTCCTCCGTCATTAACCTGTTCTTTGGTTATCTGACTTCTTTCTTCCTGCTCGTGCTTTTCTGGACCTTGAACCAATCCTTCCAATCTATGGGTTTTCCTCCGATTGCCCGTATTTTTGCTTATTGGTTTTCTCCTAAAGAAAGAGCCAGCAAGTGGACCTTATGGGCTTCCGCGCATACGGTGGGTATTTCCATTGCGGCTATCATCGCGGCGGCTGTGCTTAAACTGATGGACATTACCCCCCTGGTGCATTGGCAGTATGTATTTGTGCTGTCCGGTATTTTGGGTTTGCTTACGTCCTTCTACATTTTGCGCAGCGTAACCGATACCCCCGCCAGCGTGGGTCTGCCCCCGGTGGAAGAATACACCGGCTGCCAGCAGCTGGTTACCAAGCAGGCCAGCGAAGGCGAAAGCTACTGGGTGCTCTTGCGCAAATATGTGCTTACGAACAAATATATCTGGATTTTGTCCGTTGCGTTTTTGTGCGTATACTTCGTGCGCTACGTAACGCTCTCGTGGGCGGCCATCTTCTTGGATACCCGCGAACTCTCCAAAGCCAGCATTCCGCTTATTTTCACGCTTAACCCCCTGGTGGGCGCGCTGGGCGGTATTACGGCCGGTATTTTGACGGATAAAGTCTTCCACGGCCGCTGCACGCCTTCCAACGTAATTTATTTCGTGCTGTTGGCTATTTCCGCCTACTGCTTCTACCTGTTTGCGGGTCCGAACCATCTGTTCCTGACGGGCTTCTTCATCGCCGCCCTCGGGTTCTTTGTGGACGGCCCCCAGAACCTGATCAACGTGCAGATTTCGCTCCTGACCACGAAAGAATCCGTGGCCGCGGCCTGCGGTTTCTGCGGTTTGTTCGGTTATATTGGCGGCTTCCTGGCCGGCAGCGGCGCGTCTTACATCCTGACGCACTGGGGCTGGGCGGGCGTGTTCAATTCCTGCATCGGCGCCTGCGTGGTGGGCGTACTGCTGGTAATGACCGCCTGGAAGAAAGAAAACCAGGATATTTGCAAAACGAAATAACGTTTCACAAGCCTTTACAAAACCCCGCACCTTTTTGGCCGCGGGGTTTTTTATGAATACCTTAACAGAACGCCCCGGACGTGAGCCCGGGGCGTTTTTGTATGCTATTTGCGGGATAATGGGCGCAGGATAAAGAGCAGGCAATTTGGGTGAAAATGAACCTTCCGTGCGGCGCGTGGCGCAAGAAACCGCGCCCTCATATACGCGTTTTACAAAGTTAACCGCGCGCTGACGGCCTGCGGGCTGCTGCAAGCGCAAGCTGGATGTCCTTGTCCCAAGACACGGAAAAAGGCGTAAAACCGGGAATTTTGGCGTTTTTGGGGGACGCAATCATAAAGTATATACTGAGAAATAAGCCCGCTTTTGTGCGCCGGTTTGGCGCATTTGGTTCCGGGCATAAAAAACGCCGGACGATATGCCCGGCGTTCAGAATAAAAAGCTTTGTTTAAGGCCGCTGTACAATCCGCAGGTCTTTCGGGGCGGTTAATTGTTTGGAAGCCGCATCCCGGCCCGGCAGCTGTTCCACGATATCAAACAGCAGTTCTCCGCTGGTCTTTTTGTAGATTTTCTTCTGCGGGTATTTATAGCCTTTAAAAGGGGCGCCTTCAAAATATCCGTCCGGAATATGCGCAATAGCCGCCGCGCGGTATATTTTCCGGCCGGACATCTTTTTCCCGTTCAGCAGGATTTTGGTAATTTTGACCGGGCGTTTTTTATGGTTCGGGCGGCATTTGTATTCAATATAGACATTGTCCGAATACGCAAACAGGGAAAAATTCTTTCCGTCCGCATTGCATTTTAAGCTGGCCTCGGCGGCCTGTTTGAATTTTTTACCCGGAATGTTGAAGGTGGAAACATATTCCGTATACGGCAGGAGCTCCGCCAGGTCTCGCCCCGTGAGGGTGCCGGCGTTTAAATCCCTGCGTACGCCGGGAAGCTGGAACATGGCAAAATCAACTTTTTCCTGCGGTTCCAGCCATTTTTTCATATAGTCGGCCAGCCGTTTGGCCAGGTCGGGCGCGGCGTCGGCTCCCTGCGGATATTTGGGCAGAAGCGCGGGCACGGCGGCAAAAGCGCGCTTGAGGGATTGGTCTTCTATTTGGTCCAGCCGGGCGCGTACGGCTTTGTTTTCCCCCCATTTGGCGGGGTCCAGCGTAATGTATTCCGAACTGACTGCCCGGAGCTCGCCGGTTTCATCGTCAAAATCCAGCACCACGCGGCTGGTTCCTTCCAGCATGGAGCCGCTTTCTACAAACAGCGGGCCTCCCTCGCCCATTTTGCGTTCGGCGTGGCGCAGGTGGGCGTGGCCGCCTAAAAAGACGTTTATGGTTTCTTTGGCGGAAGGCGCTTCGGCCAGCACGTCCAGCAGCTGGGAAGGCTTGCGCGCGTCGGCGATGGAATCATGCGCCAGAAGGATGACGGCCTGCGGCTTTTGGGCGCGGATTTCTTTTAACAGTTTTTCCCACGCGGCGGCGTCCAGCTTTTTAAGTTCCATGCCGCTCATGCCCGGGCCGTCCATGGAAAAACCGATAACCGCTATTTTTTTACCGTTCCAGTCAAAAATTTTATAAGGCGCTGTCCGCTTGCCCGGCACATTCAGCCCCTCTACGTTGACGGAAAGAATTTCGCCGTTAAAACCGCCCAGCATTTTGCCCAGGGTATCGGCTCCAAAGTCGCTGTCGTGGTTGCCGATAGTCAGTGCGGCGTATCCTTTGCCGGAAACATTTTTGGGCGTTTGTCCGGCGGCGTTCATCAGCTCAATGGAGTAGCGTCCGTCCGAGGCGTTGGCTTCTTTATTGCCGCTGGAAAAGTCGCCGGAGTCCAGCAGGGCAAACGGTTCGCTTTCCTGCCGCAGGACGTTTTCCAATACGGCAAAACCGCCTGTTGGCGCGCCGGAAACGCCCGGGCGGGAGAAGTAATAGCCGTGAATATCGCTGGTGTGGTAGAGCACCAGTTTTTCGGCGCACAGCGGCTGGCAGAGCGTCAGCGCGGCGGCCAGAAAAAAAGTGACGGATACAAACCTGCGTACGGATACAAACATGACGGCCTCCTTGAAAGGAACGGATTTTTATCAAATTTTTATTTGCTTCGGTTAAATTCCAGCTGTATTTTACAGAGCGGATGATCTGGGTCTTCGGTGCAGTGCTTCCAGTTAAAGGATTTTTCGCCCATCATTTTTTCGGCTTGTTCGCGCGTTTTCCCCGAGAGCGGTTTGGCGGCGGGCAGATAAATAATAAAATCCGCATTTACCGTTTTTACGTAGGCGGGCGGCACCGCAATTAATACGGGGCTTTCAGCCAAACCGCCTTCTTCCAGCAGCGTCCGCCAATGCCTTTCCCCGGCGTTGGCAAATTCCGCCGTTTTGGTTTTTAAGCCGTGTTCCGCCAGCACCGCCGGCATAGTGGGGTAACTGTCCGCCGCCAGCTGCGTATGCCAGGCCCCGGCGTAGAGAATAAAACGGCTGGTTAAATCTTGTCGGGCGATTTGCGCGATGATTTCCCCCCACCGCCGGTTGCGCTCCCGCATGCCCTGCGGCGTGATGGCCCGGGCCGGATTTTCAAGCGCTTTTGAAGAGTCCAGCCCCAGCGGGCGCAGGCCGTAGCGCACGGCCACCGCCGCGGCGGAAGAATAACCGGGCAGGGCCAGCTGTTTTTCCAGCTGTTCCAGCGTGATTTGTTTGCTTGAAAAAGCGTCCAGCGCGGGCTGTTCTTCGGATAAGAAAAATTCACTGGCCAGATGCGTGCATCCGCCGTTATGCGCCGCGAGGCTTTTTAAAATAACGTTTACTTCGCGTTTAGCCGCCGGATCGCCGTGCTGTTCGCCCAGGAGGAGTACGTCCGTATCTTTATCCAGCAAACGGGTATAGTCAAAATCGGCCGTAACGGGGCGCGCGTTTTGAAGAAGCGCCTGCCTGAGCGCCGCGTCCGTTTTTAAGCGTGCGGCAAGCGCTTCGCGCGGCCCGTCAAAGGGGTGCGCGCCAAGCGCGGAAACCGCCAAAACGGCGGCGGCTGAAAACAGAAACCGCGGAAGGTGCTTCATGCTTATACTATAGGCGTTCTGGGGGCGTGCGTCAAGAGTATAAATAAAAACCGCCCCCGTTTTAGGCGGGAGCGGTGTAAAATATCGCTTACGTATCAGACTTCCAACACGTAGAGCATATTGGTGGTGCCGGCTTTGCCGAACGGAATACCGGCGGTAACCACAACATTGTCGCCTTCTTTGGCGAGCTGCTGGGCCACCACGGCTTTTCTGGCCTCGGCGGTCATATCGTCAAAGTTTTTCAGGTTTTCAATAACCATCGGCGTTACGCCCCACACAACGGTCAGCTGGCGGGCGGTGGTGATGTTGGGCGTGAGGCCCAAAATCGGCAGGCCGCCGGCGCGCTGCTGAGAGGCGCGCAGGGTGGTGGAGCCGGAGTCCGTAAACGTTACGATTACGTTGGCCGTATCCATATTGGTGGCTACGAGGCCGGCCGCGGAGGTGATGGCGCCTTCCTTGGTGGTGTCGTTTTTGCGTTCCAAGAGGGAGAGGCCTTTGCGGTAGCGGTGGTCTTTTTCCACGGTTTCAATGATGCGGCGCATGGTGGCCACGGCTTCGTACGGATGATCGCCCTGGGCGGTTTCGGCGGAGAGCATAACGGCGTCCACGCCGTCGTAAACAGCGGTGGCCACGTCGGAAGCTTCGGCGCGGGTGGGCATAATGTTGTGAATCATGGATTCAAGCATCTGCGTCGCCACGATGACCGGTTTGCCCGCTTTGCGGCAGCCGGAAACGATTTTTTTCTGCAGTACCGGCACGAGTTCCGGGCTGGTTTCCACGCCCAGGTCGCCGCGGGCGACCATGATGACGTCGGTCAAATCAATAATTTCGCGCAAGTGTTCAATGGCGGAGGGTTTTTCAATCTTGGCGATGATGTGGGCTTTGGATTTCATCAGGCTGCGCAGTTCAATAATATCTTCGGGTTCCTGCACAAACGAGAGGCCGATAAAGTCGGCGCCCAGCATTTCGGCGATTTTCAAATCTTCTTTGTCTTTGGCGGTCAGCGCGGAGAGCGGCAGTTTTACGCCGGGCACGTTCACGCCTTTTTTGTTGGACAGTTCGCCGCCCGCGATAACGGTGCAGTCGGCGGTGTCGGCGGTGTGGGCGTCTACGCGCAGGCGGACTACGCCGTCGTTAAGCAGGAGTTCCAGGCCGGGTTTCATCGCGGCGAAAATTTCTTTGTGCGGCAGGCAGACGCGGGTCTGGTCGCCCGGTTCCGGGTTCATATCCAGGCGGAATTTGTCGCCTTCTTTTAGGGTGATGCGGTAATCTTTAAAGGTGCCCACGCGGAGCTTGGGGCCCTGCAGGTCGAATAAAATACCCAGGGTGCAGTTGTATTTCTTTTCCATCTTGCGGATGTTGGTAACTCTTTCCTGATATTCAGGCAAGGAACCGTGGCTGCAGTTGCAGCGGAAGACGGATACCCCGGCTAAAACTAATTGTTCAACGGCTTTTTCGTTGCTGGTGTCGGGACCGATGGTCGCGACGATTTTGCAAAAGTCAGTATTTTTAGGCATAATGTCTGTATTCTTCCTCAGTGATAACTTCTTAGAGTAAGGGGCGGAATATCCCTTTTTCCCCTTCTAGCATATATTTTATTATTTTTAGACGTACTTGTCATACGTTTATATGAAAAAAACGGCGTAAATTGAAATGCGCTTATAAATTCGCTAAAATATACCAATGAACGCAAATCCTTCTTTAGAGCCTAAGAAAGACTATTACGCTCCGATGCATACCGCCGAGCATATTTTAAATCAAACGATGGTGCGCCTGTTCGGCTGCGCGAGAAGTAAAACCAACCACATAGAAAAAAACAAATCCAAGTGCGACTATTTCCTCCCCTCCGCTCCCGACGAAGAACAAATGCGCGAAGTGGAAGAGCTGGTGAACGAAGTAATCGCGCGCGGCCTGCCGGTTACGGCGCAGACGCTCCCGCGGGACGAGGCCGGGAAACGCGTGGATTTGTCCGGCCTGCCGCAAAGCGCGCAGGGCGACGTGCGGCTGGTGTACGTAGGCGAGTACGACGTATGCCCCTGCATCGGCAAACACGTGGACAATACGCGCGAAATCGGGCGGTTTAAACTGTCCAGCTGGGACTACCGGGAAGGAAGACTGCGCGTTCGCTTTAAGCTGGAAAATTAATATATTCAGGAGAATTATGCAACATTTCTGCAAAAAAGCAGCTGTACTGCTGGCGGTATTGCTGGTAACGGGCGCGGCTTACGCCCAGGACGGCAAACGCGGCTGGCAGGTGGAGCTGAAAAAGCTTGCGTTTGATTTTACTTCCACCGAAGTAAAAAACGCCCGGGAATATCAAGACTTCCCCGACGCCCGTTTAAGCGCCGATTCCCAAACCGCCATGCGCGGCCTGTTTGACGCCATTGCCGACTATCACGCCGCCCACTATTTGTGGAGCAACGAACTGACGATGGACTACGGCCGCACCAAAATCCGCCCCGTGGAAGGCGAAACGCTGACGAACGAAAGCGCGGACAAAATCCTCTTTACCACCGGCTATACCCAGCGTTTGTGGAACGTGCAGGACATATTGGGCGGTTTTGAAGTGGGGCCGTTTGCCACGCTGGGATACGAAACGGAATTTACCAAACCCGATTACTCTCCCCGCAAAAAAATTCTGCGCGGCACCGCGGGCGTGAAGCTCTTTGAAGGCAAATACATTAAAAGTTTGTTTGCCGCGGTGGTGGGCGAGCGCGATTTTACGTACAGCCCCGGCGCGAGCAAGCTGGCGTGGGAAGCCGGCTTTAAAATTGAACAGCCGGTGCGCGAAGGCGTAACCGCGAAATACTCGGCTTTGTTCCGCGATTACCTGAGCGAATCGGAAAAACGCTCCACGGATTTGGATTATGAATTTACGGCCGATGCGCGTTTGGAAGTGCAGCTGTATAAGAACTTGTATCTCGCGCCGTTCGTAAGCTACTACACCGCCCAGGCCAAGTATTTCGGCAAACGCGGCGAAAACGTGTATGTCGGCGTGTCGCTGTCGTTTAGCCATATTTTTAAAGCGGCCGAAGACGCGGCTGAATAAAGTTTCTTACCGTTTGATTTACCGTATACCTTCGGTCCGTATTTTTACGTATGCAAAAGCCCGCCGGGAAAAGCGGGCCTTTGCTTTATTACACAGAAGGGCATTCGGTTAAAATAACACGCGTCCAAACTGCCCCGTCCATTTGGTGTGGGAAGAGATGGTTCCTTCTTTGGCGGCGCTGATAATTTTCTCCAGCGAATTCCAGCCGAATTCCCCCAGGATATATACGTTTACGATATCGCCGGCGGGAATATCTTCGTATGAATAGTAAATGGTTTTGGTGCGGTTGAGCACCGGGTCTTTGCCCAGTTCCATAAGCGGGGAGCGGCGGACTTCAAACACGACGCCGATGCCGTTTTGTTTAAAACCGCTTTGGAAGATGTAATGCGTGGCTTCCTGCTCCGAAGAGGACAGGCTGACGGCGGGGCGGCCGTCCGTCCCGGCGTTCCATTTGGCGGTTTTGGGCGAAAAACCTTCGCGTAAAATTTTGGACAGTTCTTCCGGCGTAAGCAGCATGCCGCGGTAGAGAAAAGTGTCCGATTTCGGGCCGGGCGAATAAGTCGGTTTGGACTGATACGGGAAGATTCTTCTCATAAAGTAGCCTTCCAGATATTCTTCGGGCAGGTGGTATCCCCTTAAAATGCCTTCTTTGTACACGATGACGCTGGCCGCCAGGCGTGCGCGCAGCATTTTCTCGCGTTCTTGGCGGTATTGTTCCATGTGGGCCGCTAACGCCGCCGGATGAATGCGCACGATGTTGGGTTTGACGCCCGTGCGGGCCGCGGAAGCGGGCGCGGCGGCGTTTAAATTGCCGGCCGGCGTGATTGCGCCGCGGGCTATTTCCGTGCGGGAAGGAATGGGCACGCGCACCGGTTTTACCACTCCGATTAACGCCCTGGAATCGGCGGCGGCCCGGGCGGCGCTTCTGAGCGTGCGGGCAGGTGTTTGGGCTTGTACGGCAGCGGCCGCGGTGAGTACACAGGCTGCGGCGGCAACGGCGGCTTTGGTGATGTTTTTCATTTTCTTTTTTCCTCTTTATTATTTAAAATGTTTAATTAAAAAACCCCGGACTTTTTATTTTAGTCCGGGGTTGGTTTTTTAAATTGCACGGCGGTTTTTAAATTCCCGCTCCTCCCACGGACACATAAATCTTCTTGTAAAATTTATTCATCAGCGCGTTTACGGCAGAATGGACGACGGATAGACGCATGACAAACGCGTGCACGGTCTTACCCTTCATAAAAGAGGTAAAACCTTTGGTGGAAATGGAAATGCGTTCGCTGCGGTTCATATAGACGGCTCCTTAATTAATTAGTTTAAAAAACAAATCCCCGGACTTTTTTATTTTAGTCCGGGGATTATTAAAAATCTTTTTATTTACGCGGCAGTCGGTTTTAAAAAACTGCTTGCAATCCCGGACGGTTGGTTAGGTGCTTAAACGCGGCGCAGGTCTTAACGACATTCATAATGGACCAGACGGATTTAAACAGATAAGAGCACATATGTCCGGACGCAAAAACGGTTCCTTCCGCGCGGCGGATGGAATTAATTTGAGTCATATTAGAAAAAATGTTTTTGCGCTGCATATAAATAATTATATCGCTTTTGTTCAGGCCGTGCAAGAAAAAAATGCTGAAGCCGTTTATTTTTCCGTCGGAGAAAATGAAACTCCCCGGGCTCACGCCCGGGGTTTCTTCTGTTTCAAAATCTCAGCTTCGCTTGATTTTGCCCGCCACTAACAAACAAGAAGAAAACTCCGTTTTCTTGTGGCGGGATTTTCATTCATCCCCGGGTTTACACCCGGGGTATTCTGTGAAGTATCAATAAAAACACTCCCGCACTGTATGCGCGGGAGCGTGATAGGATAATTTTATTTTTGGCGCGTAAAGCGGACGGTTTGCCCTTCGGAAGAAAGGACGAGCTCATCTCCGTTTACGTTTTCAATTTTCATTTCGGAGGTAAAGTCAATCGTCTGTCCGTTGCCGATGCTCTTGCCGGTCAGCGTCAGCGTATCGCCTTTTTTACTCCAGGTTTCATACACCAGCGTAGCCATATTGACCGAAGACGCTTTGCCGCCTTCTTCCAGCACAACGCCCTGTACCTGCCCGGGCAGTCCGGGGACGGGCTGCACCCAGGTGCCCAGCAGTTGTTTGTCCGCGCAGCAGCATCCGGCGCCAAACAGCGCAAACACCGCGCACAGCAAAATGTTTTTCATCATATTTTTATCGCTCCTTTTTTACAGTAAAATTATTTAATCTTATACGTCAGCGTTACCGCCGCTTTAACGGAAATCATCCCGGTGGCGGGAGCGGGGAGCAGGTTGTCGCCCGCCGCGCCTTCCGTTATGTTTTGACTCACGTTGCTGGCCACGTAACGTGCGGCCGGCCAGGCGGGTACGGTGTTTTCCGCTACATTTACCGTTTTGCCCAGGCGGAGGCCCGCCGCTTCGGCCAACAGTTCCGCTTTTTCGCGTGCGTGTTTAACGGCCAGCCGGCGCGCTTCGTCGCGGTAGCGGCGCATTTGGGTGGAATAAAAAGACACGTTTTCCACGCGGTTAATCCCCATCCCCAGGAGGCCGTACATCACGTCTTCGTACTGGGCCGGGTCTTCCAGCGTGATGGTGAACGTTTGCGCCAGCTCGTATTGCAGTTTTTCCGTCTCCGATTTTACGCCGTTTTTAGCGTATGTCGTTTGATTTAAATATACGGGTGTAATGCGCAGGCTGTCGGTTTGGATAAAACGGTCCTCAATCCCGCGCGTGCGGCAGTAGTCGGCCACCTGTTTGGCTACGGCGTTTAAGCGTTCCGCGCCCCGGCGCAGATTATCCGTCTTTTCAAACAGGCCGAACGTGATGGCGGCGCGGTCGGGCTTGACGCGCACCTCCGCGTCCGCGCTGACGCTCATCAGCTGCGGCGCCGCGGCCGCGGCGAAAGACGGCGCGTATAAAAAAGCGGCGGCAAGCAACAGCATACAGTGTTTTTTCATCGGTTTCCCCCTTATATAAGGCGTGTCCCTTTTTAGGGTATATGTTTATTATAAATTATTCGGTTTGCCGGGCAAACTGTTTGTGTGTTCCCGTCGGGCGTAAAAAAAGCGGGCCCTTTGCGGGGCCCGCTTTTTTACTGCCAGAGTTATTTGTTGACGGAAGCCATATAGGCGACCAAGTCCAGCACTTTGTTGGAGTAGCCGATTTCGTTGTCGTACCAAGAGACGACTTTCACGAAGGTATCCGTCAAAGCGATACCGGCTTTGGCGTCAAAGATAGACGTGCGCGGATCGCCCAGGAAGTCGGAGGACACCACGGCGTCTTCGGTATAGCCCAGCACGCCTTTGAGTTCGCCTTCGGAAGCCGCTTTCATGGCTTTGCAGATTTCTTCGTATTTAGCCGGCTTGGCCAAGTTTACGGTCAAGTCAACCACGGACACGTCCAGGGTCGGCACGCGCATAGACATACCGGTCAGTTTGCCGTTAAGCGCCGGAATGACTTTGCCTACCGCTTTGGCGGCGCCGGTGGAAGACGGGATGATGTTGCCAGAAGCGGCGCGGCCGCCTCTCCAGTCTTTCATAGACACGCCGTCAACCGTTTTCTGGGTGGCGGTGGTGGAGTGTACGGTGGTCATCAAACCGTCGGTGATGCCCCAGTTGTCGTGCAGCACTTTGGCGATAGGAGCCAGGCAGTTGGTGGTGCAGGAAGCGTTGGAAACGAACTGGGTGCCGGGTTTATAGGACTTTTCGTTTACGCCCATTACAAACATCGGGGTCGCGTCTTTGGACGGCGCGGACATAACCACGTATTTGGCGCCGGCTTTGATGTGCGCGGACGCTTTTTCTTCGGTCAGGAACAGGCCGGTGGATTCAACGATGTATTCGGCGCCCACTTTGTCCCAGGCCAGGTTGGCCGGATCTTTTTCAGCGGTAACGCGGATGGCTTTGCCGTTGACGATGAGCTTGCTGTTGGCGACGTCGGCTTCCACCGTGCCGTTGAATTTGCCGTGCATGGTGTCGTATTTGAGCATATAAGCCAAATAGTCAACCGGAGTTAAATCGTTGATAGCGACGATTTCAATATCATTGCGTTCTTGCGCCGCGCGGAAAACGAAGCGACCGATGCGGCCAAAACCGTTAATACCTACTTTAATCATAGTTATTACACCCTCCATAGATTTTTTACTTCTGAATATATTTTACAATTTTTTGCGGACTTCGTATATCCGCCTATTTTGGATTAGACGTTTTGCGCGGGCGCGGAGGCTTCCCCCCACCCTTTGCAAACGTCCACCCATTTCTCGGCGCGCGAAGCGGTTTCCAGCTCCGGCAGCGAGAGTTTTACCGCCGTGTTGCCGCTTCCGCCCGCGGGATAAACCGTTTCAAAGCGTTTTAACGATACGTCCAAATATACCTTTACGCCTTCTTTGGCGGCAAACGGGCAGACGCCTCCCGGCGCAAAACCCGTCATAGCTTCCACTTCTTCAAACCCCAGCATTTTGGGTTTGACGCCGAAAACGGATTTATATTTTTTATTGTCCACCTTGGCGTCTCCGGCGGCTACGATTAAAATCGCCCGTCCGCCGAGCTCAAAGGAAAGTGTTTTGGCAATCAGGGCCGGGCGGCAGCCCAGCGCCTGGGCCGCCAGCTCCACGGTGGCGCTGGATTGTTCCAGCGTGGTGATGCGCTCCGCCAGCTGAAACCCGGCGAGGTATTGGGCTACTTTTTGGGCGGCGGTCATAAATTATCGTGCTCAATAACGGTGCGCCGTCTTTTTTTGGTTAAAGGGTCGTAGACCGACGTGGCAGTGCGAATCAGTTTCTCTTCCTGCAAATCGTAGAGATAAGTGGTTTTGGGGCCGCGGTCCGTCTGGTTTCTGTTTTCCAACAGGGCATTTCCGTCCTGGGTCCAGGCGGCGCGGCGGGTTGTCAGCTGCAAAAAGCGCGCGCCGGGCTTTTGGGCCAGGCCCGTTTCAATGGCGGAATACGAGAATTTGCTTTCAAAATTATGCAGCCAGATTTGTTTGCCTTTTTCATCCAATAGCGAGACGGCGGCGATATATTCGTCCATATCCATATCCATCACCCGCCGGTCGCGGAACAGGAAGGGCACCGCGCCTTTTCCCCCGTTGTGATAGGCGTGGACCAAATTATGTATATAATGGGCGTGGGTGGCGAAAGCCACGTCCGTTTGGCCTTCGTTTTTATTATGGAGGCTGCCCGTATGTATGCCGACCAATTCCCCCTCCGCGTTCAGTACGGCGCTCCCGCACAGGCCGACGCGCTCGTCCTGCGGCACGGAGAAATCCGTCCGGATGGAAATGGGCGTGCTGCCCACTATTTTGCGTTTGGGCACATGCACGGCGGATTTATGGTTAAAGCCTTTGGAGGAGAGATCCTCGTTGATTTTCGGTATGGCGGGGCTCAGGCGGTAGGGGGCCAGGAAAGGCTCCGCTTCAGCCGGGAATTTGACCAAAGCGATATCCAACATGCTTCTGGGCGAAAAAGCCACTATTTCCACATTGATTTCTTTCGGCAGACCGTTCTTGTAGATGACGGCCGTAAAATTTTTATGCAGCGCGTCCCTTTCGGCCGGAGCGCTGGCGATGGTATGGGTGGCCACGATGCCGTAAATTTCATTCTGTCCGTTGTGCGGAACGGATACTACGGTGCCGGAAAAAATGTTGGTCGGGGCGAGATGGTTCCCGGATTCCACCGCTTGAAAGATATAGGAATCCGACGGGATAACTTTCGTCGCCAGTTTATCTTTAAGCAGTCTGTTTTCCCGTTCTAAAGCCTGCAGTTTTTCCTGTAATTCTGCAGACGAAACGGAAACTGCGGATGAAAGGGACGCGGCGGACGATTCCGTCAGCCGGTTGGAATACGGAAGCACGGAGGAACCGGAGGCCGACCGGACAAGGTTTGACGCCGCGGAAGACGGTACGGCCAGCCGTATGCCCTGTTTGGAAAGGGCGCCCACCCGGGGAGCAATAGGCGTGCGTGAAAAGCCCGTTTTTACGATGGTTTGGGCGGCTTTTACGCGGTTCTGCGCACGGGCCGGCAGGGTGCACAGGCCCAGGATGGCAAAAAAGGAAATAAGGCAAAAGGTATATTGTTTCATATGTATATTGTAACAAGTGGGTTTTTCGGAAACAAGGGCCAAAGGACCTAACGGAAGATGGGACTTTTAAGCCGGAATTTCTGGGACGGACCCGCCCGGCTCAAAGCGCGGCTGACGGCAGCCGGAAAGATGTCGGAAGATCTCCCCGCCGGGCGGCTGATACGCCGTCCGCCGGCGGGGCAGCGTCTGCGGGAGCAAAAAAAGACGCCCGCGCGGGCGCGGCATTTATAAAAGCGCGTCAAACACGGTTTTCATCCGGTTCAGCGCTTCGGCCAGCTGGGCCCGGGGACAGGCGAGGTTTAGGCGGATAAACCCTTCCCCTTCCGCCCCGTAGAGGGACCCCGCGTTGACGCGCACGCGACCCTTTTGCAGGAGTTCTTTGGCCAGCTCTTCGGACGTGCGCCCCAGCGCCTTGCAGTTTACCCACGCCAGGTAGGTGCCCTCCAGCGGCGTTACGCGCAGCTGCGGCAGGTGCCGGGCGCAAAATTCGCACAGGAAGCTGAAATTTTCGTGCAGGTACACGTTTAACTCGTCCAGCCATTCTCCCCCTTCGTTGTACGCGGCGATTAAGGCCTCCGCGCCAAAGGGCCCGATACTGCACACTTCGTTTATGTTTAAGGCGCGGTCTATTTGGGCGCGCAGGTCTTTGTCGGCGGCCACGATGTTGGCGGTTTGCAGGCCGGCCAGGTTAAAGGCCTTGCTGGGCGAGATGCACGTAACGGAGCGGTTTAAAAAATCGGGCGACAGCGAGGCAAACGGCGTGTAGGCAATCCCGGGGGCCGTCAGTTCGCAGTGGATTTCGTCCGCCACTACGAGGATATCGTGCTTTAAGCAAATCTCCCCGATGCGCCGCAGTTCGGCTTCCGTCCAGACGCGGCCCGCGGGATTGTGCGGGTTGCAAAGCAGGAATAATTTGACGGCGGGATCGGCGGCTTTTTGTTCAAAATCGGTAAAATCCATCCGGTATGAGCCGTTGTCGTACACCAGCGGGCTGGACACTGTTTCGCAGCCGTTGTTTTTAATGGAAGAAAAAAAGCAGTTGTATACGGGCGTTTGCACGAGCACTTTTTCCCCCGGCCGGCAAAACGCTTTGATGACGGCGGACAGGGCGGGCACGACCCCGGTGGTATACAGCACCCAGCCCGGCAAAATGGACCAGTTGTGGCGGCGTTTAAACCAGCCGGACAGCGCCGTATAATAGGAAGCCGACGGATGCGTGTAGCCAAATACGCCGTGTTCCGCGCGTTTGACAAGCGCGGCGGTAACGGCGGGCGCGGTTTTAAAATCCATATCCGCCACCCACATCGGGAGTACGCCCTCTTTATCCAGGTCCCACTTGACCGAATCCGTCCCCCGGCGGTTCACCGGTTCATCAAAATTATATTTCATCATTTTCCCCCGCTGCGCCGGGTGATTTGGCAGTTCCCCGGCGATTTGATATGTTCGTCTAAAATAATATTTCCGTAAGCGTCCGCGGTAATGGAACCCGCGCGCGGATTTTTCACGCTGGCGACGCAGCCTTTAATGTCTGCCTCCAGGGAAGCGTATTCAAAACACAGGTCGCAGGCTTGAGTCATTATACAATTTTCCAGCACCAGGCCCGCTGCGTAGCAAAGCGGCTGGGTGCCCGATATCGTGCAGTTTACCAGACGCAGGTTTTTGGAATGCCAGCCCAAATACTCGCCCGTAATTTCGGAATCGTACACGGTTACGTTTTCCGAATTCCAAAACGCGTCTTTGGATTGGATTTTGGCGCGGCGGATTTCCACGTTTTGCGTGTATTGAAAGGAATAATTGCCCTGCAAGGTGAAATCTTCGGCGTATAGATTCTTGCCGTTTAGAAACAGGTAATCCCCTTTTTGCACGTCCACGCGCGTGTTTTTCATCGTGATGTTTTGGCTGTACCAAATGGCCGCGCGCCCCGTTTCCGGGAATATGCAGTCCGTAAGCAGCGCGCCGCGGTTGTGCCACAGCGGATATTTGCCCGCAAAAGTACAGCGCACGGCTTCTATATTGCGGCATTCTTTGAGGGCCGATTCCCCGGGCCCCGAAAAAGAAACCTCTTCCAGGCGAACCTCGTGCGCGCCAAACAGCGGGCGTTCTTCGGTATAAGCCTGGCGGGTGATAAGGGTTAAAGCGTTTGTTTTTTCAAGTACGGCGGTCATAACTTAATTTTCCTCCCGTTCAAAGACGGCTTTTATATGGCCCGGGAAGTCCAGGGCCTCCAGCCCGGTTTCTATCCGGCCCAATTTAATCAGGTTTTCCGAATAGCGGAAGTCCCGGCGGAATATGGCCAGGTTTCCCCAGGGGGCGTAATAGGCCAGGTCCCCTTTTTGGGGCGTAAACCCGGCGGGTGCGCCTTTAGTGGATAATTTTTGGGGCAAATCGGCTATTTTTTCGGTTTGTCCGAAGTCCGTCAGTTCAAGCGTAAGCGGCAGAAGCGCCAGAAACTCCCGCGCGGCGCGGCTGTCGTTCAGGGTGGCGGAGACCGTGCGCCTCGGGACGGTAATTTTAATTTTTACAGTTGTTTTATTTGGTTGGTTCGTCATATCCTTTGCGCTCAGCGCGTAAAAAGAAATCAGCATAACCCCGGCAGAGGCCAGTAGAGCCCAAGCGGCGGATTTGGTTTTAGTTGATTGCATACCTGCTCCTTGCCGGCCGGCAAGTCCGGCGGCATATAACAGTATAAAGTATGGAGTTTGCTCCAGGTCAAGGATTATTTTTATTCTTCGCCGTAAATAATGTTTGCGGGGCGGGGCGGGATTATTTTAAAATAGAATAACTTGCTTTTAATAAGGAGAACCCATGAGCATCAGAATCGGTATAGCGGGATATGGCAACCTGGGCCGCGGCGCGGAAGCCGCCCTGCGCCAAAACCCGGATATGCGGCTGGCCGCCGTATTCACCCGGCGCGATATTCAGCCGGCGGACAAAAATACACCCGTCGTGCCGCTTGCGCGGGCGGCGGAATGGAAAGATAAAATTGACGTGATGATTCTCTGCGGCGGGAGCGCTTCGGACCTGCCGGAGCAGACCCCGATGCTCGCGCAGTGGTTTAACGTCGTGGACAGTTTTGATACGCACGCCAAAATCCCGGCTCATTTTGCGGCTGTGGACGCAGCCTGCCGCGCAGCCGGTACGGTGGGAATTATTTCCGTGGGGTGGGACCCGGGGCTCTTCTCGTTAAACCGCCTGTATGCGCAGGCGGTCCTGCCGGAAGGGAAGGATTATACTTTTTGGGGCAAGGGCGTAAGCCAGGGGCATTCCGACGCCATCCGCCGCATACCCGGCGTACAAGACGCCAAGCAGTACACTCTCCCCGTGCAAAGTGCGTTAGACGCGGTGCGCGCCGGCGAAAATCCCGTTTTGTCCGTACGCCAAAAGCATACGCGGGAATGTTTTGTGGTGCTTGAAAAAGGGGCCGACGCGGCGCGCGTGGAGCGCGATATTAAAACGATGCCCGATTATTTTGCCGATTACGATACCACCGTGCATTTTATTTCGCAGGAAGAACTGAAAACCCGCCACGCGGGGATTCCGCACGGCGGCTTTGTGCTGCGAAGCGGCGTTACCGGCGGCGGCGCAAACAAGCATTTAATTGAATACCGTTTAAAGCTGGATTCCAACCCGCAGTTTACCGCCGGCGTGCTGGCGGCGTATGCGCGAGCGGCGTGGCGGTTTAAGCAGGCCGGCCAGACGGGGTGCAGAACCGTGTTTGACGTTCCCCCCGCCTATCTAAGCCCCAAAACGGGCGAAGAACTCCGCGCCTCTTTGCTCTAGTAACAACAAAAACGCCCCGGAACCTTTTTTGGCTCCGGGGCGTTTTTGTATCTTCTAAAAGAGCATGGTTTGTACGTCAAATTTAGCGGAGAGTTCCTGAATCAGCTCTTCCTGTTTGCTGATTACTTCCAGGAGGATAATTCCTCCGGGCGCGCAGGCGCCGTCCGAAACGTCGTGCAGTCCGATGCGCGTTTTGATGCTGCAGCCGTAGCGCGTGAGCACTTCCTGCAGGCCCGCCGCGTCCTGCGTGCGGTTTTTAAGATGTATGCCGATGATGGTATGCGTCATATATTCCCCCTTTTCATTTATTATATGTACCTTTAACTATAAGCGCAAGAGGGAATTATTTTTCGCGAATCAGACGAAAGCCCACCGCGGCGTACCCTTTGGCCGGATTGCGGGTTTCGTTTCTGTATTCGGTGCGGCAGCGGGTGCGCTCCGAATTCCAAGCGCCGTCTTTTACGGCCATGGCGCCGCTTCCCGTTTGGGCGTTTTTGGAGGTGGAGGTCCATTCCCACGCATTACCCCACATATCAATTGCTCCGGCGGCGGACAGCGTTTTGGAATAGGTATTCACCGCCGTCAGCCCTTTCTTTTCGCCGCAGTTCATATCCGCATCTTTGGGCATATGCCCGGCGGCCAATTCCCATTCTTGTTCGGTGGGCAGGCGGTATACGGCTGTTCCGTCTTTTTTGGTCAGCCACTTACAGTAGGCCAGCGCATCCTGGTAGGAAACATATACAACCGGGAAATTTTCCTCCCCGGCGGGTACCGCCCCGCCGGGCCAATTTTGGGGCGCCGGGCGGCCGGTGGCTTGTATAAAAACAGCATATTGTGCGTTGGTGACGGGCGTGTAAGCGATATACACGTTTTGTGCCGCTCCCAATACGGGCAGATAGCCGTCCGCGGCGGTTCGGGCGTCGGGACGCAGGCGTTCATCGGTAAAGCGGCTGAGCGTTTGGTTTACGCGGTTCTCCCGGTCTTTTAGCATTTCATCTACAATTTCCTGCATTTCTGTTATTTTGGACTTGTCCCGGGCCGTTTGTTTTAATTCTTCCAATTTGGCTTTTTTGCGCGCAACCACTTTGTCATAATTTTTTTCTACCTGTTTTCTTAAAGCCGCCAGGTTGGCTTCCGTCGGGTTTTTGCGGTAAGCGGCAATCAATTTTTGGGTTTCTTCGCTTAACTCCGGGCGTTCCTTTTCTATCGTACTGCTGTATTTAAAAGATTTGGCCTCCGGCTTGACGCGTCTTTCGGCCGCCTCGCCGAAAGACATCAGCCCCACCAGAAATATAAGCGCTGTATATAAAATTCTTGCCATAACGACCTCCTTGTTTTTTTCAATATCTTCCCATATACAAACCCGAAAAGAAGCCGTTTATTGCATGGAGCTTTTATAATGCTGCGTGGAGCGGATGCGGCAGAATTGCTATAATCATAAATAGACTGTTAAAAAAGAGGTGCCGATGTTTACTAATTTTAATCCCTGGCATCACGTGTCCCCCGGGAACAAAGATACGCTTCCGGACGTCGTAAACGGTATTATTGAAATACCCAAAGGCACGCGCGCCAAGTATGAACTTGATAAAGAAAGCGGTCTGTTACGGCTGGACCGCGTGCTGTATTCTTCCGTCTATTATCCGGCCAACTACGGTTTTATTCCCCGTACGTACGGCGCGGATAAAGACCCGCTGGATATTCTTATCCTGTCCCAGGCCGAAGTGGTGCCGATGTGCATCGTGCCGGCGCGCGTGATTGGCGTAATGCGCATGCTGGACAACGGCGAAGCCGACGATAAAATCATCGGCGTAGCGCAGGGCGACCCGAACGTGAGCCACTATACCAATATTTCGGAATTGCCGGAACATTTGGTGTCGGAAACGATGAGCTTTTTTGAAGATTATAAAAAGCTGGAAAACAAGAGCGTGGTGGTGGAAAAAATCTTTGACAAAAAAACCGCCGTGCGGATTTTGCAGGAAGCGTTTATCGCTTACGAGGAGAAATTTGTAAATTACAGCAATTTTTCCCGCTGCTGCGAATAAACGCCGCGCCGTCTTATAAAAACCCCGGTGTTGCTTTCGGCGCGCCGGGGTTTTTCAATGGCGTATATGGCGTATGCGGCCAAACCGGTTTGCCGGTATGTTTTTTTGCACATCCCGCGGTGCGCGTGAGGGAAAAATACTGGCAAAAGCCAAAAAAACGTATATAATAACTATATAATTCCAAAATAAAGGAGGGCCAGGCATGAAACTGAGCTCAAAAATCTTTTTCACGGCGTGTATATTGTCTTTAGTTGTTCCGTCTTTGCAGGCGGAACTTCGGCCCGGCGCCATTCCCGCTGAGGCTAAAAACACTATGCATGACAAAGCCCAAGAGGGTAAAACCGAGGCTGAGCAGATTTTAACTTCAGCCGTCAATTCGGAAGCGAAAGCAAACGCTTCCGCTGTTGCGGCCGCACAAACCAAAGCGGCGGCTGATGCGGCGGCGTTAGCCGCGGCCAATGCCGAGGCACGTGCCAAAATCGCTGCTACGGCGGCGGCTAAATCCAAGCAGGAAGCGGACACCACTCTGGCTGCGGCTATTAACGCCGACGCCAGAGCAAAAGCGGCCGCGGCCGCGGCGGCTAAATCCAAGCAGGCGGCGGACATCGCTATGGCAGCCGCACTGAACGCCGATGCCAGAGCGAAAGCTGCGGCACAGGCGGCGGCTTCCGCCAAAGCGGCGGCCGATTCGGTGGCTAAGTCTTCTGCGGCGGCATCATCCAAAGCGCAGTCTGCGGCACAGGCGGCTGTACAGCTGGCTTCCCGCGCCAATGAGGCGGACAAACAATCCGTTCTGCTGGTGGCAAAGTTGACGGCGGAATCTGCCGTAAAAGCACAGGCCGCAGCGCAAGAAGCGTCAAAAGCGGCCTCCGGGGCGGCGGCCAAATCCAAGGCGGAAGCTGATTTGACGGCTAAAGCGGCGGCTGATGCGGCGCTGAAAGCCAAGCAGGGGGCGGAAGCGGCGGCCAAATCCAAGGCGGAAGCTGATTTGACGGCGCAAGCCGCGGCGGATACGGCCTTAAAAGCCAAAGTTGCGGCGGAAGCGGCGGCCAAGTCTAAAGCGGAAGCCGACTTGACGGCTAAAGCGGCGGCGGAAGCCGCTTTGAAAGTCAAACTGGCGGCAGAGGCGGCGGCCAAATCCAAAGCGGCGGCGGACACGTCTGCTGTAGCGGCGGCCAGCACGAAGACAAGAGTGAAAACCTCGTTTGACCGTGCGTCTCGCGTAACGGCGGCGTTTCTGTAAAAAGTTTTAGCAGTTGTTTGTACAATATAAAACCCCGGGTTTATACCCGGGGTTTTTAGTGGGTTACTTATAGCGTTTTTTGTAGCGTTTTTAATTACAAAATTGGCTGTTTTATTACAAAATACGCTCATTTATTATAAACTTGGCCCGACGGAAAAGGGTACAAAAAACCCCGTTCCCGTCGGGGAATGGGGTTGTATAGAAGAACGGAGAGGGAGGGATTCGCCCTGCATAAATTTTCTGACGAAAATTTTGCCCGGGCCCGCCCTCGCGGTTTTGGCCTTGCACACTTGCAGGCGCAAACCAAAACATCGCTCCGGGCTTCAAATCCCGACGCGGCATAAAGCAGTTTATGCCGCTCCATACTCTCTTTAGAAATCAAAAACCCCGCTTTCGCGGGGTTTTAAATTTCTACGGAGAGGGAGGGATTCGAACCCTCGATACGGGAATTAACCCGTATAACGGTTTAGCAAACCGCCGCTTTCGGCCTCTCAGCCACCTCTCCAAAATCTGATATTTACCGTCGTAACTGCTTCAGACATATATATTATAACAAAATTTTAGAAACTTTTGCGGATTTCTCCCCACTCCGCGGAACATACTTAAAAAATTGTTAAGTTCTGGGGTGTTTCCTCGTGTTTTCGCCATACATGATGCGCGTTTAAACCGCTGTACTCAATATATTCGTTTACAAACAAACGTTAAGGAATTTTCCATGCGCTAAAAACCGCCCTTTTTAAAGGGCGGTTTTTCGTATGTCATAAAAGTACGGCTGATTAAAAGCTCTTTTTCAGCCCTTGGGCAAGCGGCGTAAACTGCTGGCCGGTAAGCGTCTGCCATTTTTTGCCGGAGCAAATCCAATGCCCCGGGACGGTGGCCTCGGTTACTTTGTCGTAATTTAAGGCGGGCTGCGCCCCCGTTATGCGTGCGGCGGTTTCGTACGTCCAGGCCGCCAGGCGCATCATCCATTTGGGCGCGGAAGGCATAAACGGTTTGCGGCAGTTCATGGCGCGGGCCATTTCGGTAATAAAGTAATCCCACGAATATACCGCGTCTTCCGTTACAAAATAGGTCTGTTTGTCTGTTTCCGGGCGGATAAAGGCCTGCCACAGCGCTTCCACCAAATCGTCCACGTGCACAAAGCTGAAATATCCGTTGCCGGACGTATTTACCATCAGCCCGCGTTTTACCCACAGCGCAATTTTGGATACGCCCGAATCGTTCTTTCCGTACACGATGGGCGGGCGGATGACGGTCCATTTTACGCCGGGGCGCAGGGTGTGGACGGCTTTTTCCCCCCCCAGCTTGGTGATGCCATAGTCGGACACCGGGGCCGGCTCCATTTCTTCGGTGCGCGGATGGTCTTTATCCGGCGCAAAACCGCTGGCCGCCAGGCTGGAAACGTGCACAAACGTTTCAACTTCCGGCGTTTGGTTGACGGCTGCCACCACGTTTTGCGTGGCGGTAATGTTGGCTTTTTCAAAATCGGAGCGGTTAAAACCGAAGATGGCGGCCGCCAGATGAAATACGCCCGTGCAGCCCTGCAGGGCCTTCTTCAAGGATGCCACATCGTTGTAATCGGCGCGCACCAAGGTAACGGCCGGATTGGCGGGCTGCCGTTTAGGCGTGCGGCGCGTAACGACGCGCACCTGATAGCCTTCCTGCAGCAGTTTATCCGTCAGCGCGCGGCCGATAAATCCGTTTCCGCCGGTAATAAGAACTGTTTTTTTCATAGCTTATTCCACCTCAATATCTAGCGTTTCTGCCAGTTCTTCGGCGGTTTCTCCGGCTTTCTTTTTAATTTCTTTTTTGATTTTTTTGCCGTCAATGTCCTGGTTGATAAAGTTCTCTTTCCGGCGGGCGTTGCGGCGGACAAAATCAAAATTAAACGTAAAACGTTTGATGCCTTTTTCAATATCGGCCTTGGTCGGGATTTCGCCGTATTTGATTTTGTTGATGGGCGTTACTTTATCCTCCTGCGGGAAATACCACAGAAGCGAATACATAATACCGCACAGCAGTATAAAGCTGATAAGCTTGTTGAACTTTTCCATCCGGTACAGGCCGAAAAGGTTGGAAATGACGGACAATACCATAATAATCCCCGTCCACATCGCGCACGCGATGCCGATAAACGTCCAGCCGGAGGCGTCAAAATCCGGGTAAAGCACCATAACGGTGAAACAGCATAAAATCAGTAACGCGAAACGTTGCCATCCGTTCATATTATTTCTCCTGCTTGAACTCCACGCTTACGGTGAGTTCGTCTTTTTCGTAATACATGGGCAGCGGCGCAAACGGCCCGGCGTTGATGACGGCGGAAGTGGCCGCGAAGTCAAACGTATCATCCCCGGATTTGCGGTCTACCTGTAGGTCTTTAATTTTTCCGTCGCGCGCAATGGCGAAGGAAACCAGCGCGGAAAGCACGTTTCCGGCCGGGCGTCTTTTTTCCCACTCAATCCACAGCGAGTTGCGCACCTGCGTAATATACCAGGGATACGGGAAATTTGCAAAATCAGTTTGAATGTTTCCGCCCGCAAATTCCCCTTCTTTGGAGGCGGAAGCGGCGCCCTTTCCGTCGGTCTCCGCTTCGTCAAGCACGCTGGGGGCGGCCAGCGGTGCGGCTTTGGGCTGCGCTTTTTTGGTTTGTTTTTTAGTCGTAATTTCGGATTTGGCCGCATACGCTTTTTTGGCGGTTTTGGGTTCCGGCTGGGGGACCGCCTCTTTGGCGGGTTCGGGCGCCTGTACGGCGGCTTTGGGGGCCGGAACGGGCGCGGCGGCTTCCTGCCCGGTGGTGGCCACCACCTTGCCGCTGCCGATAAAATCAATGGTATATGTGGCGGCGGCCTTCTTGGCCGAAGGGGCCAACAAAAGGATTAAAAAGAGTGCGGCCAAAATATGCAGGCCGCCGGAAAAAGCCAGATAGCGGTTCATCAGTTTTTAGAAAGCACCCCGATTCCCAGTTTGGCGGCGCCGAGCTTTTTGGCAACGTCAAATACGTCCACCACCTGCTGTATCGGCACGTCTTTGTCCGCCTGGACGAGAATCGTTTTTTTGTTTGCTTTGCCCATACGCAAAATCAGCTCGCGCTCCAGGTTTTTAAGCGTCAGGCTTTTGTTCATAACGGTAATGGAGCCGTTCTTTTGCACTTCAATGCGGATGACGTCGTCCTCCGCCTGCGTGTTGATGGCTTTGGATTTGGGCAAGTCCACCGTCAGCTGCATTTGCACCAAAAGCGGGCTCATCACCATAAAAATAATCAGCAGAATCAGCGTGATGTCAATAAACGGCACCATGTTGATTTCGGCCATAACGGTTCGGTTTTTATGCGTGCTCATAGACTAAAACTCGTTGGATTCGTTTTGACGGTAAATCACTTCGTCTGCGGCGTTTTCCAGTTCCTTGGCGAAATAGTTGGTTTTGGAAAGGAAATAGTTGTACGCGATAACCGCCGGAATGGCTACGAAAAGACCGGCAGCCGTGTTAATAAGCGCCTCGGCGATACCGGCCGCCACGACGGACGCGCCCGCGCCTGTAGCCGTGTTAGTGGCCAAATCTTTAAAAGCGTGCATAACGCCGATAACCGTGCCGAACAAACCGATAAACGGTGTGATGCTTCCCAGGGTGCCGAGCACCGTCAGGCGGCGCTGGAGTTTGGAAACTTCCCAGTCAATCACGCTGTCTGCAATTTTTTCAAGCTCGGCCTGCGGGCGGTGGCGTTCCTGCACCAGGCGCAGAATCACCGCGGAAGCCGGCGTGTTTTTAACGATTTCTTTGCGGCAGGCTTCTTCCACTTTCTGGTAGTTTTCCGAGCGGATGGGATGGCGGCAGTAGGCAATCAGCTTGCGCGAAAGCGAAATGGAAGAACGCAGTTTAAAAAAGCGTTCCAGAATAACGGAAATAGAATACACGGACAGAAGCAAAAGAAGAATCAGCACCGGTCCGCCGGCGGCGAGCAGCTCGCGTAAATTTGTCATATTGGAAAAGTCCATTTGTTTGTCTCCTTAGGGTTAACCCTTGATTGCGAATATTGTAAAAATCTGCAGCAAAATGTTGGCCATCAGTCCGGCGGCCACGTCGTCAACTACGACGCCGAAGGCGTTGTCCATCTTGTCAAACGTTTTAACCAGCCACGGTTTTAACGTGTCAAACGTGCGAAACAGCACAAACGCCGCCAGCATATACGGCCAGGTGCGGGGCAGAAACGCCATCGCCGCGATATAACCGGCCATTTCGTCTATCACGATTTTCGGGTTGTCGTGCCCCGTATATCCCTTAAATTGTACTTTTTTACAGACGATTACGGCAACCGCCCAAAACGCCAGCATACAAATCAGATACAGCATCTGGTCCGACGGGAAGGCCAGCACAATCGGAATCCCCCACAGCGTACCTAAAAATCCGGCCCCGGTGTTCTTCTTATACTTAAACACCAACGGCGGCAGGCAGCTGACAAAGAGCCCCGTTGCCAGCGCGCGCACGATTATTTGCATACGGGCAGGCTCCAGGATTTTTTCAAAAGCTCCCAGTTGTTTTTAAGGTACGAAATCGCGCTGATCCACGTAATCACCGCCGCAATAGCCGTAATGGCGTACGGTACTTTTTGCAGGGTAATAAATAAAATGATGCACACGTTTTTGGCGCATCCCGTCAGCAGGTGGGACAGGTGGTATACGTCCAGCACGAAGAAAATGGTGCCCACCGCAACCATCTGGATAACGGTTTTAAACTTGCCCCAGCGTTCGGCGGCCATCACTTTGCCTTCCAGCGCGGCGATGACGCGCAGGGTGGAAATCATCAGTTCGCGCAGGAGGATAAAAAACACGGCCCAAATCGGCACGTCCAGCTCTTTAATGCCCACAAACGCAAAGAACGCCGCCGCCACGAGGATTTTATCCACAAACGGGTCCACAATCGCGCCAAAGGGCGTAATGGTGTTGGTTTCGCGCGCGATTTTTCCGTCCACCCAGTCCGTACTGGCGGCTATGATAAAAATAAGCGTGGCCACCAGACGGGCCCAGCCGTACGGCAACAAAATAAACAAAAACATTACGATGGACAGCGCGGCGCGCGTCAGGGTGATTTTATTGGCTAACGTCATCATTTGTCAAATCCTCCAAAAACGTCGGTCCCCAAAGGTTCGTTTTTGCGGGTGTCTGTTAAATCGGCCCGCGTAACCATCAGCTCGGATACGATGGTGATGGTTTGGGGAAAATAGTCCTGCCTGGAAAGCGTCAGATACAGCTGGTATTCTTCCCCCTCTTTCGGCGTCAGCTTCAGCACGGCTTCTTTGTCGGTTTGGCTGTCCACGGCGGCGTTATGGCGGTCCACAAGCGCGGTGTAGTTGCCAAAGTCAAACAGGGCCTGGTTGGGCTGGCCTTGCTGCCAGTCCGCCCACGACAGGGTGGTAACGTGCCGGCCGCTTTCGTCAAAAACAACGATATTCTTTTTATCCGTAACAGCGGTTTGTTCCGGGTTTCCGTCCGGGTCCAGGGTGTCTAAACGCAGCAGGTTGCGCGCGCGGTCGTAGCGCAGGGTGCCGTTGGAACGGCTGACCTGTACGCCGTCGTACGCGGTGGTCTGCTCAAAAGAAGTGGACAGAAAATTCAGTTTTTTATCCCATTTTTTTAATTCTTCCGCCAGCTGCTGCGCCGTCAAAACGGGAGCCTTCTTTACCGGCGCCGGCTGTTTGGCGGCGGGTTTTTTAGGAGCGGGTTTGGCGGGCTCCGCCTGCACGGGGGCCTGGGCCGCAGGCGGCCGGCTTGCCGGTGTTTCCCCTTCGGCGGGCGTTTGGGGTTTATCCGAACACGCGGCCAGCGCCAGCGCGGCGCACAGCGGGAAAAGGAGTTTATTTATAGACGGTTTCATAGGTTTCTTCCTGATAGTTTTTATCGTAGGGAAGGCTGTTTAATTCCTCAATTTCCTGGTCAATCATTTCGTAATGGATTTCCCAGCGGTTGGAGCCTTCGGGCTTGGAAATAAAGCCTTTCATTTCCAGCACGCTTAACATATTGGTGGCGCGCGCGCTGGAACCGAAATGCGCTTTAAGCAAATCCTGCGATACGCGGCGGCGTTCCTTAATTAAGTTCAGCGCCTGCAGGAGTTCTTCGGGGCTGGTGCCGAGCCCGTCCTGGGGCCGCTGGTGGGCCGGCTGTTCGGCCACGATTTGCACGGGGTAATCCGGCCCGCCCTGCGCACGCAGGAAGTCGGCCACCGCTTTGATTTCTTTTTCGGACACATACGCCCCCTGAATACGAAGCGGCGTTTTGTCCGACGTGCTTTGATAGAGCATATCGCCTTTACCCAGCAAATCTTCCGCGCCGGTCGCGTCCAGAATTACTTTGGAGTCAATGGACGAGGCCACCTGTAAAGCGATGCGCGAGGGCAGGTTGGCTTTAATCACGCCCGTGATGACTTTTACCGACGGCCGCTGCGTACACAAAATAAGGTGAATCCCCAGCGCGCGGCCCATTTGCGCCAGACGCTGGATGGAGTCTTCAATAGAGGCTTTGGTTTGGAGCATCAGGTCGGCCATTTCGTCAATGATGACAAAGATGTAGAACATTTTTTCTTCGTTGTTCTGCTTCGCCCACTGGTTGTAGCCTTCAATATTTTTCACCTTCGCAAGCTGCATAATCTGCAGGCGTTTTTCCATGACCTTTACCAGCATCTGCAGGGATTTGGCGGCGCCGTTTGCGTCTGTTACCACATCCACATCGTCGCAGGAAGTTTTCGGGTCGTACAGGTACGGGATGCCTTCATACAAGGTAAGCTCCACGCGTTTGGGGTCAATCATCAGGAATTTGACCTCGTCCGGGCGGTGCTTGTAGAGAATGGACATAATAATCGTGTGCAGACAAATGGATTTACCGCTGTTGGTCGCGCCGGCAATCAGGATGTGCGGCCACTTTTCGGCCACGGAACCGGCCGGGTCCCCGTCGGCGTAGCGGCCCAGGGCTATCGGGATGACGGCCTTGGAGGCGGCATATACCGGCGACTGCAAAATTTCTTTCATCGTTACCATGACGGGGCGGTCGTTCGGGATTTCAAACCCGACGGCGTTTTTGCCCGGAATGGGCGCCTGCACGCGGATGGCGCGCGCTTCCATACTGGCCTGGATGTCCTGCGTGCGGGCCGTGATGGAGGCAATCGTTACCCCCGGGTCGGGCTTGATTTCGTAGCGGGTAACCACGGGCCCCGGCGAAACGCCGGTAACGCTGGCGCGGATATCAAAGCTTTTTAAGGTGTCTTCCAGCCGCCGGGTGGCCTGGGCGATTTCGTCGTCCGTCGGGCCGACGATTCCGTCTCCGCTCGGGTCGTTTAACAGCGTAAGCGGCGGCAGCATAAAAGTGGCTGGATCAAATTTTTTCACTTCGCCGTTTTCGGTTTCGGCGGGCGTTTCGCGCGTTTCGGGATCCGGCACGCGCTGGGCGGACACTTCTTCGCGGCGCGGCAGTTTGACGGGTTCGGCCACCGGGCGGCGGATTTCGGGTTTGGAACGGCGGATTTCCGGCGCTTCGTGGATTTCCTCGGCCACGGGGCGGACGGATTCTTTGGCGGCTTTTTCCTTAATTTCTTTGCGGCCTTCGATTACTTTTTGTTTGAGTTCGGCGCGCGCTTCCAGCCAGCCGTTAAAATCGTTGCGCATAAATTCCGCCGTTTTTTGCAGGACGACGGACCAGGGAATCGCAAACAGCATATGCAGGCCCACCAGAATAAGCGCCAGGGAAAAAAGCGTGGCCCCTACGGTGCCGGATACGCTTTTAAGGGCGTAAAAAAGGCTCTGGCCCACGCGGCCGCCGCTGATAAGCGAATCGGTAAAAATCAGTTTTAAAAGGGTAAGCAAAGAAGAAAACGTCGCCAGCGTGACGGAAGAACCCAGCAGAAAAAACAAAAAGGACGCGCTTTTATGGCGGACGGTTTGCACCAGCCAATACGCCAGGAAAAGCGGAATCAGCCCGGCCCCCTGGCCGAAGAGCTGGAACAAATCGGAAGATACGGCGTCGCCCGCCGGGCCTTTGGAGACGTTAAACCACAATATGCAGAACAGCCACAGGCACAGGGCGCCGGCTAAAATATAAAGCACGGTGCGCATCCAGGCAAGGGAAGATGTTTTTTTGGTTTTCTTTTTGGATTTTTTGGCGGCGTAATAATACTTTGGCATATTCATTATTTTACCTTTTTTTACGCCATATTGGGGGCAGTTTTTTACGACCTAAAAAAGCCCGCCGGGCGCGGGGGCTTTTTAGCGGAAAAGCGGCGGGGCTTACTGTTGTACGTATACGCGCCCGTTTGTAACGGTAAACGGCGTGCCCTCATTATAGGCTTTTAGGAGTTTGGTGACCTGGCTGGGAAAGACATACACGTCCAGCGCGGGTTTACCGGGCACATTAATTTGAATATGGGTCATATTTTTCAGTTTGCGCGCTTCCTGGGCCGCAAAAAAAGCTTTAACGGCCCGGGCCCCCTCCAGCAGGTATTTTTCGGCCAGGTAATTAAATTCCGTAAGGGTTAATTTAACGTCGGCGTAGCGGTGCAGGTAAGGAGAGAGCGTCGCAAGGAAATTTTCCAGCTGCTGCTGCGTGCCATAGTGCTGGCGCCGCCAGATGGCGGGCGCAATCGTATTAATTTGATCCGCCGAAATAAAAGGGGTATTTTTGGGAAGCTGGGCGGCGATGCGGTTGTCCAGCTGCCGGTAAAAGGACGCCATCTCATAGGCGCGCTTGACGCTGATGTTCTGATTGACGTAGGCCTGGGTCAGATGGGTTAATTCCGTGCGGTACAGGCTTTTGCCGCGCAGGGAGTTGGTCAGTTCTTTATAAAACGGCTGAAACCGCGCGGACGCGCCCCCCGCTTTTAAAAATGAACTGCGCGCCACGGCTTCAAAAGCTTTCGTACCGACGGCAAGCGACTGGGCCTGGGCGGAAATTGCGGTAAAAAACAGGCAAGAGAGTGCAAAACAAGTTAACAAGATATGGTGCATAATCATCACTCCCCGGGTTCAAGCCCTTTTAGATATTAAAATTCTAAGATATCTTTTTACGCCTGACAAGAGACTAAAGACCCAGGCCCGCCCTGGGCCTTTTGGGTGGCCAGCGGAATGGCCCGCCGTACTGCCCCTGAGCGGACCGGCGGCGGCATATGCGCACAAAAAGCCCCGGGGAATTGAACGGAAATGAAACACCCCGGGCTAAAGTCCCGGGGCGTTTCGGCGGCATAAAAAACCCCGCCGGGAGGCGGGGCTGTAAATTACATATTTTCCTGTATCGGTGCGGCGGGCGGAACGGGAGCGGGCGTTTGGCCCCAGGTAACGTGGTAGTTAATCCCGTCGGCCTCCAGGGAAACTTTGCCCTGGCTGTACAGAACGCCCAGCGCCAGATAAAGCACCGAACCCGAAAGCCTAAACAGCACTTTCAGCTGCCAGGAGGAAGCCGTTTTGTGCTCCGAGAGGTATTCGCTCAGGCGGGTAACCGCCGTTTGGATGTTTTCCTGTAAAGGCGTCATAATTACACCCGTTCAATGGCAAACAGCGCATCGCCCTGTTTAACGGGCTTGCCGTTTTCCACCAGCACTTTTTTAACAATGCAGGGGAATTCCGCGCGCATTTCGTTAAATACTTTCATGGCTTCAATCAGGCAGATAACGTCGCCTTTTTCCACGCGGGCGCCCTCTTTCACAAAAGGCGGGGCCGACGGCGTGGAGCCGCGGAAGAAAATGCCCATCAAAGAGGATTTGATAACTTCTTTATATTGTTCCTGTGCGGCGGCGGGACCGTTGGAACCGGCGGCAGCGGCCGCTCCCCCCACGCTTACCGGCACCGGCACCACGGCGGGTTTGGCTTTTACCAAGCGCAGGTACAGGCCTTTCTGGTCGTACTCAATGGTGTCAATGTTATTGTCCTGCATAAAACCGTAAAGCTGTTTGACTTCCTTCAAAATCGGGGATTCCTTCACGGCCGGGGCTTTAGCTGCAACGGTTTTTTTAGCCGGAGCCGTTTTTTTGGTTGCTGTTTTTTTCATAAAAGAAATAACCTCTGTTTCTGAGTAATACCAAAACTGCTTTCATTTATTTTACATAATTTTGCCGCGCTTGAGACATCTTCCCTTACTTTGGCTTGGTGACAGGCAGGGCTTCCACCTCTTCGCGCAGGAGTTTTTCCTCGTCTATGGGCTGGTCTATCCCCAGCGTGCGTTTTACTTCAAAAGCGGTGATGGCAAAATTAATGCCTTCCGCGATATGCTTGACGATGCCGGACGAAGTTACCCCAATTACTTTACCCGTCGCGCGCAGGACCAGCGGGCCGCCGCTGTTGCCTTGGTTAACGGCGGCGTCGGTGTGGATGGTGTCTACGCCGTTGTCGTTTTTAAGCGCGCTGATAATGCCTTCGGTCATCGTCCAGTATTCATCTTCCGGGTTGCCCAGCGCCAGCACCGTTTCGCCCGTTTTGTAGTGGGAGCGGTCGTCATCCAATTCAAAATACGGGAATTTTCCCTCCGCTTTTAATAACGCCAAATCCCGCGAATGGTTCACTTTCACCACCCGCGCGTAACGGAAGGGCGGTTCGGACCGCCAGGGTTCAAAGGGCAAATCTTCGTACAGGTAATAGCGCGCATCGCGCTGGCCTTCAACCACGTGGGCGTTGGTAATCATATAGCCGTCTTCGCTGATAAAAAAGCCCGAGCCGTGCCCCGTGGGCGTTTCCACATAGGTGGTTTTCTTCATCAGTTCGCGATATTTATGGTCGTTGCGCGGGAAGGAGTCCCGCCCCGGGCCCCGGGCAAAAAGCACGCAGTTTTCTTCCAGCTCGCGCATAATTTTACGCAGGCAGGCGCGCAAGTCCTGCTCCAGGGTTTTGCGGATGCTGGCTCCGGCCGTTTGGGTGTAAACGGGCGCAATCACCGGGAAAAGCAGGGAGAACGTCAGCTGGTTGAACCAGTGCACGCCGACGGCCGCGTTGTTAAATTCCAAATAGCTCAGCCGGCTGGCGTTTAGTTTAATGACGGCGGCGCGGGTGTTGGGGTTGCGCAGCGTAAGCGTTACGGTTGTATAAAATTGCGGAATCCAGTATTTGCGCACCCAGAGGTAACGGTCGTTTTGGACGAGCGCGAAGCCTTCCTCTCCCCGCTCCTCTACGTGATAGTCTATTTCCGCGACGTAATCATATTGATGGCGGAAACGGTATTCGTCCACATGGACGCGGGAGAATAATGTGGCCAGCGCATCCGCCGAGGCGACGGCGGCGCCGTCGTCTACCCGGATGACGTATGAGTTGATGGGAGTTAAATTGTAGTCTTTAAACGTAAACGTGTGTTGGATGAATTTATCCGCAACCACCAGCACGCTTGCGTCTATTTTATCGTCAAAGGACGGAGTTTTGTAAATGCCCCGCTTCAAGCGGCCGTGATAATTGCATCCGGCCGAAAACAACATCACCGCAGACAGGACAAGCGGCGTTGTCCTGTGTATCCAATTGGAAAAGCAAACCATATACTCATTATATCAAAGTCTTCCAGACCGGGTACTCCGGACCCGTTCCCGGGATTATTGTAGCCACATTGTCCGGGCAAAGACGCGCCGGTTAAGAAACGGCACGGCGGGCCGCAGCTCTATACGCGCTGAATTGATTGATTGAGCCACACAGGATTGCTTGATTGCGGCCGTTTAGCATAACGGCTAGACAGGGTACTCCATGCCTGTACTTGGGATTATTGTAGCCACATTGTCCGGGCAAAGACGCGCCGGTTAAGAAACGGCACGGCGGGCCGCAAACTTAATACGCGCTGAATTGATTGGGCCGCGCCGCGTGTGTTTGACATAACATCCGCCAAAAAGCCCCGCTGTACAAGCGGGGCTTTTATATTGGGTATCTGTAAACTTATTTGGCGGATTACTTGTCCGCGTTTTCGGCGGCGGAAGCGCGGTTGTATTCTGCGCGCAGGGCTTCAAAACGCTTCATCAGTTCGGCCTGTTTGGCGCTCAGCTCCCCGCCGCTGCGCTGCACGCGGGCGGCTTCCTGCAGGGCTTTGCCGTGGGCCGCGTTAAAGCGGTTCAGTTCGCGGCGCACCTTTTTTAAAGGGCGCGTGCCGGGCGTTACCGTTACCAAAGCCGGTTCGGCGGCCTGGGCCGCCTGCTGGAGGCGGATTTGTTCGGAAGAACGCTGCATTTCTTCCACCAGCTTTTTCTGGGCGTTGGCACGCTCTTGTTTCTGGCGGTCAAAACGCACGCAGTCTTCTTCGGTAATGTCTAAATTTTTAAGTAAGGCTTCTTTGGCGGCCTGGTGGCGGCGGGCGGCAAAACAGTCGGCGTGAGCGTAGTGTTTGCCCCCATCGTCTTCCCATACGGAAATGCTGCCGCAGGCCGAATTAATCGGTTTACCGCAGACGGCGCAGGTGTGGGTTTCATACTTTTTATTCATTTCCGCTTCGCAGGAATGGCGTTTTTCTGCGGTTTGCACGAAAGACAAATCTTCGCCTTTTTCCCAGCCTTTGTAAAAATCACACGCGCAGGAAGAATGCTTTTTAACGTACCAATCGCGTTTGGGCGTAATCTGGTAGCCGTCGGTTTTCAGGATTTTCTCCCGGCAGACGATACAGCGGGTATAGTCCTGCTCGTTTTCGGCGGCGGGTGTCATTTCGCCCGGTGCGGCGGGCAGGTTTTTAACGCCGGCCTGATTGGCGGCCTGCATGGCGCGCACGGCGTTCATTTGCTGGGTAAACTTGAGGTTGAAAGCGGCGTCGTCAAACGATATGGGCACTTTGGTATCCAGCCCAAAGCCGCCCCCCAGGGGAATTACTTTTGTGCCCTGTGCAAATGCGCACGCGGGCGCAAGCAAAAATGCGAGAACGGTCAGACGAAAAATTTTCATTCAGTTTCCTCCTCTAAAGATATATACATAGTATCAGTTTTGTATTGGGCAAAACAAGGGCCGAAAGTCCCACCGTTAGGTGGGCCCCGATTAGGAAATAGACAGGACTTTTTGGCAGCACGCCAGCAGTTTTTCGGCCGCGGCGAGTGTGTCGTCCAAAGGCTTTTGCCCCGCCAAGACGCGGAGAATTTCCCGTTCCGCCGGGTCCGTCAGTTCTTGGCCGAGCGCCTTTTTTCCGGGGAGGTAGCGGCCCGTTTTTACAAAGTGCGCCGCCTGGAGCATAAAGAACGCCGCTTTATAAAGTTCCTTTAGAAATGCGGGCGTTAAATCTCCGTGCAGCCACGTGTGTATAAGGGCGTGGTAAAGCGTGCCTGCGCCCGTTCTGGCGGCGTCCAGCGCGTCCCGGCGCGTGGGAGTCGGGAGGATTCCGTCAAACGAACCGTAAAGCGTTTTGGTGTCGTGCGTAAATTGGAAAAGCTCCGCGCGGGACCAGTTTTTAAGCTCCTCTTTCCCGCCGAAAAATCCGCACGCCGGATGTGTACCGGCCGGCATACGGGCCAGAATTTTTTTGTAAGCGTCCACATCTGCGGCGGAGACAACGTCCAGAATGACCACCGCGTCAATATCGCTGTTTTCGCGCGCTTCCCCCCGCCCGAAGCTTCCCTGCAGGCCGACGGCCAGCAGGCGCGCGCCAAATGCGTCCCGCAGGCGGTTAATCAGTTCCCGCATCCAGTTGTTTACGTCAAAAGACATAGTTTTCCCTCCCGGTTACGTAAGATAAAAAGTCCGCTCCGGCGCGGATAAAGAGAGAAATCCCCGGGGCCGCCTAAGCGGAGCCCCGGGGATTTTATATACGGCGTTTGAAACTATTTGAGCAAGGCTTTTCTGGAAAGTCTCACTTTTCCGTTATTGTCAATTTCAACGCATTTCACTTCAACGATGTCGCCGAGTTTCAATACGTCTTCCACCTTGTTGATGCGGTGTTTTTCAATTTCGGAAATATGCAGGAGTCCGTCCTTGCCGGGCAGAATTTCCACAAACGCGCCGAAAGGCTGGATGGAAACCACTTTGCCTTTGTAAATTTTATTGACTTCCGCTTCCGCAGTCATCATTTCAATTTCAGCTTTGGCCTGGTCCAAGCGGTCCCCGTTGGCGGCGGCGATGGTTACCGTACCGTCTTCGGCGATGTCAATCTTGGCTTCGGTCGCTTCGGTGATGCGTTTGATGTTCTTGCCGCCGGGGCCGATTAAGGCGCCGATTTTGTCCACCGGGATTCTCATTTTGAAGATGACCGGCGCAAAGCGGGAGACGTTGGCTCTCGGTTCGGCGATGGTTTTCTCCATATGGTCCATAATGAACATGCGGCCCTGGGTGGCTTGCGCGATGGCTTTGCTCAAAACGTCCAGCGGAATGCCGGTTTTGAGTTTAACGTCCATCTGGAAAGCCGTGATGCCCTTGCGGGAACCCGTAAGTTTGAAATCCATATCGCCCAGGTGGTCTTCCAGGCCCATAATGTCGGACAGAACGACAAATTTGCCGTCGCCGCTGATGGCGCCCATGGCGATGCCGGAGCAGGCCGATTTCATCGGCACGCCCGCATCAAACAGGGCAAGCGAGCCGCCGCAGACGCTGGCCATGGAGGAAGAACCGTTGGATTCGGTAATGTCGGAAACGACGCGGATCGTGTACGGGAATTCTTCTTCGCTGGGCAGAAGCGGCATTAAAGCGCGGCGGGCGAGTTCCCCGTGGCCGATTTCTCTGCGGCCCGGAGAGCGGTCCGGTTTGCATTCGCCGGTGGCAAAACCCGGGAAGTTATAGTGCAGCATAAAACGTTCGTAGGTGGTTTCGTCCAACCCTTCCACCATCTGCTGGTCTTCCGGTGTGCCCAGGGTGGCTACGGCCAGGGACTGGGTCTGCCCGCGGGTGAACAAAGCGGAACCGTGGGCGCGCGGCAGCAGGCCGACCATGGAGCTTAACGGTCTGATTTCGTCGGGCTTGCGGCCGTCCACGCGCACGTTTTCGTGCAGCACCAGGTTGCGGGATTCTTCAAACATAATGTTTTCCAGCGCGATGCCCGCGTACGTGGAAGCGTTGTCGCCGTAAGCGGCGGCGAGTTCTTCGGT
Organism: Candidatus Avelusimicrobium alvi; assembly: GCF_958451995.1. NCBI lineage: Bacteria > Pseudomonadati > Elusimicrobiota > Elusimicrobia > Elusimicrobiales > Elusimicrobiaceae > Candidatus Avelusimicrobium > Candidatus Avelusimicrobium alvi. The sequence continues at coordinate 53,316 of NZ_CAUDSG010000001.1, read as the reverse complement.
AAACGAGGCTTTGAGCTGGGCAACCTGCAGGTCGCGGGTTTGTTTGTCGGAAAACGCGTGCAGAATTTTTTTGGCTTCTTCGCGGAATTTGCCGTTGGCGAGGTCCGCCACTTCCTGCGGCAGTTTTTCCACGACGTATTCAAATTTCGGTTTGCCGGCCATTTCGCGCAGCTGAAGCTGCACGGCGCACATTTTGTCAATTTCCGGTTTGGCGGTTTCCATCGCTTTGATGATGGCGTCTTCTTCCACTTCTTTGGCGCCGCCTTCCACCATTAACAAGCCCTGGGCGGAACCGGCGATAACCAGGTCCATATCGCAGGATTCCTGTTCTTCTTTGGTGGGGTTGACGATGTACTGCCCGTCTTTGCGGCCGATGCGTACGGCGGCGACGGGTTCGTTAAACGGAATGGACGAAATGACGAGCGCGGCAGAAGAGGCCAAAACGGACAAAACGTCGGCATCGTGCTTGTCGTCGCTGGAGATGACCATCGCGGTTACGTTGGTTTCGCAGGCGAAGCCTTCCGGGAAAATCGGGCGGATGGTGCGGTCAATAATGCGGGAAGACAGCGTTTCTTTTTTGCTCGGGCGGCCTTCGCGTTTGAAAAAACCGCCGGGGATTTTGCCCGCGGCGTAGGTTCTTTCTTTATAGTTGACGGTAAGCGGAGTAAAATCGGAAATACCCGGTTTTTGCTCCTTGGTGGAGACGGCGGTGGCGAGCACCATCGTTTCACCCATCGTGGCGACTACCGCGCCGTCGGCCTGTTTGGCGACCAAACCGGTTTCCAGTTTAATCGTTTGGTTTCCGACGGTAAGTTCCACGTTGTGAATGTCGAATTTGTGATTGAAATTTTGCATTACGGTTTATTTCCTTAATTTAAGTTCTTGGGTGACTTTCTGATATTTTTCAAAGTCGGATTTTTTGAGGTAAGCGAGCAAACGTCTGCGCTGGCCGACCAGTTTATTAAGGCCTCTTTCGCCCGCAAAATCTTTCGGGTTGGCTTTAAGGTGGTTGGAGATATACTGGATGCGTTCGGTGATGAGCGCAATCTGCACGGCGGCGGAGCCGGTATCGTTGGCGCCGGTTTGGAATTTGCTGATGATGTCTTTTCTGTCTTGAATGGAAAGTACCATTGTTTTGTACACTTAGGCCTTTTGCTGCGCGACCAAGCACTCTTTATCCGAAGGAGTACCGAGCCGGAGTACAGGCCTTCTCCTGTTTTTAATTTTTATACTTACTAAAGTACAGATTAATTATAGCAAATTGATTTGTATTTGGGAAAGGGCTACTTGTTTTCTTCAGGCGCGGGGCCGTATTCGTTGGGGAAGGCAGAGCCCTCCTCCTTAAACAGCCGGCGGTTAAATTTCCATCCCTTGAGCATGGTAAACTCGGAAGAATAAAACAGGGTAGACAACCAGTTATATCCCAAATCATGCCCGCGGCGCACCAATACGCTATACTCAGCCAAAACCACCAGCACGCAGGCGCAGCACAGCCCAAGTTTGTACTCGCTTGCCAGCGTATCTAACAAGGCCGGGTTATGGGAAGACAAATGCTTTATCGCCCAAACGAAAAGACACGCCAACACAAGCGTGGTGTTGCTAAAGTAGGCATATTCCTTGCGGCTGGCACGCCCGAACGGACACCAGAAGTAAAGGAGACATTTAAACGTATATTTAAGGCAATCTTTTATCATATTTTTATTATATAAAAAAGAACGCCCGCCGGAGATTGGGCGGGCGCAGGTGTTCTTGTAGGAGGTTTAGAAACACACTTTAAAAAATATACCCCAGGTGCAGTTTGGCGTAGCGTTCCACATTGTCAAATTCAATGTCTTCCAGGGTGCGGAAGTCTTTAAATTCTTTGGCGATCCACGCAAATTCGCGGTCCAGGCGCTGTTTTTTTACAAGCTGCGTGGCGATGGTTTCTTTCATTGCCGTTTTCATAGTGGCCTCCTCCGCGTTTAAATTCACCTGCTTGATATTAATAAGATAGCGTTTACGAAGAAAAAATAACAGGGTCCTTGGGCCCAGCGCCCCGGAAAATTTGTGCCCATCCTTTTCCCCTCCCGGGGCCCATTCTTTTTGCCGTCGGGGGCCCAGGCCGTTTTGGGCCTTTGGACCCAACTTTTAATTTGATATACTTCTATATATGACCGACGAAAACGCCCTGCTTGCCAAAGCCCTCGCCCGCGCGCCGCTCACCCGCGCGGAAACGGCCGCTTTGCTGAGCGTAAAAAATCCCCGGCCGCTTTTTGAGGCCGCCGACCGCGTGCGTAAAGCATTTGTGGGGGACGGAGTATACCTGCGCGGGCTGATTGAATTTTCCAACTACTGTAAAAACGACTGCCTCTACTGCGGCATCCGGCGTTCCAACGCGTCGGCCCGGCGTTACCGTCTGACGCCGGAAGAAATCGTACACACGGCCAAAAAAGCCGCCGGATACGGTTATAAAACGGTTGTGCTCCAATCGGGCGAAGACCCGTGGTTTGACGCGGACACGATGGCGGATATCATCCGGCAAATCAAAACGCTGGACGTGGCCGTTACGCTAAGCCTGGGCGAAAAAACGCGTGAAGAATACGCCGCTTACCGCCGGGCGGGAGCGGACCGCTACCTGCTGCGGATTGAAACGACGGACAAAGCCCTCTACGAAAAAATGGACCCGGGCATGAGCTGGGACAACCGCGTGCGCTGCCTCTGCGACTTAAAGGAACTGGGGTATGAAGTGGGGTCGGGTTCCCTGGTCGGACTGCCGGGGCAGACCACAGAAAGCCTGGCGGACGATTTATTGTTTTTTAAGGAACTGCCGGTGGATATGGCGGGCATCGGGCCGTTTATCCCCCACCCGCAGACGCCGCTTGCGGGCGAAACCGTGCAGGGACATTTTGAATTGGCGTTAAAAATGATGGCGCTCATGCGCCTGTTACTGCCGGACATTAACATCCCGGCCACGACGGCCATGGAAACCCTGCATCCGCGCGGCCGTTTACTGGCGCTTGAAAGCGGGGCCAATGTGGTTATGCCCAATGTTACGGAGGGCGATTACCGCAAATTTTACGAACTCTATCCGGGCAAAATCTGCACCGGGGACACGCCGGACAGGTGCCGCGGCTGCATACAGGCCAAAATTGAGTCCATCGGACGTACGGTATCACCAGTCTATGGTTTTCACGGCGACTATTTAAAAGGCAAAAAATAACCTTTCCGCCATAGATCCTCTCCCGGGCTTACGCCCGGATTTTTTTGTACGGCTTTCATCCGGCGCGGGTTTTGCGGCGGGTAACCAAATAACGCTTCCGGGTAAAAATAAACTTCCTTTTCCATAGGAAATGTAATACAATAATAATGAATTACAACGGGCCGAGCCCGTCAACTGATATTTAATTGGAGAGACGACCACCTATGGTAAAAAAGACCGTCAAAAAAGCGGCCGCGAAAAAACCCGCCGCTAAAAAGACTGTAAAGAAAGCAGCCGTAAAGAAAACCGTTCTCAAGAAACCCGCCAAATACGTTTACTCGTTCGGCGCGGGCAAAGCCGAAGGAAACGGCAAAATGAAAGAGTTGTTGGGCGGCAAAGGCGCCAACCTGGCGGAAATGGCCGGCCAGTTAAAACTCCCCGTTCCTCCCGGATTTACCATTACCACCGAAGTCTGCACCTATTACTGGAACAACAAACGCACCTATCCCAAAACCTTAAAAGCCGACGTGGAAACCAGCCTCAAGAAAATTGAGAAAATCACCAAAAAAGAATTCGGCTCCGTCAAAAATCCGCTGCTCGTCTCCGTACGCTCCGGCGCGCGCGCTTCCATGCCCGGTATGATGGAAACCATTTTAAACATCGGCCTGACCGAAAAAACCATCCCCGGCATGATTGAAAAAACCGGCGACGCCCGCTTTGTGTACGACGCGTACCGCCGCCTGATTATGATGTATTCCGACGTGGTGATGGAAAAAGCCGCCGGCATTGAACCCAAAGACGGCGAAGGCATCCGCAAAGTATTGGACAGTATGCTGGGCGACCTGAAAAAGAAACTCGGCGTAACCGACGATACGCACATCCCGGCCGAAGAACTCAAAAAGCTCTGCGCCGAATTTAAAGCCACCGTCAAGAAAGTGCTTAAAAAAGAATTCCCGGACAACCCGATGGAACAGCTTTGGGGCGCTATCGGCGCGGTGTTTGCCTCCTGGAACGGCAAACGCGCCATCGCCTACCGCAACATTGAAAACATCCCGCACGACTGGGGCACCGCCGTCAACGTGCAGACGATGGTTTTCGGCAATATGGGCGACACCAGCGCCACCGGCGTGGCCTTTACGCGCAACCCCGGCAACGGCGACAGCCACTTCTACGGCGAATACTTAATCAACGCCCAGGGCGAAGACGTGGTGGCCGGTATCCGCACCCCCTCTCCGATGAACAGATGGTCCGCCAACGCGCACTCCGCGCATTTGCCGACCCTGGAAAAAGTAATGCCGAAAGTGTACAAAGAGCTGGACGCCATCCAGAAAAAGCTGGAAAAACACTTTCACGACATGCTGGATATTGAATTTACCATTGAACACGGCACCCTGTGGATGCTTCAGTGCCGCGTCGGCAAGAGAAACGGCACCGCGGCCGTGCAGATGGCTTTGGATATGGTCAAAGAAAGACTGATTTCCAAAGAAGAAGCCGTCCTGCGCGTAACGCCCGCCCAGCTGGGCGAGCTCCTGCTGCCCGCCATTGACCCGAAGGCCGAAGCGCAGGCAAAACCCATCGCCAAAGGTCTGCCCGCGGGCCCCGGCGGCGCGAGCGGCCTTGTCGTGTTCAATTCCGACGACGCCATCAAACTCCAGGCCGCCGGACAGAACGCCATTTTAATCCGCGAAGAAACCAACCCCGAAGATATTGAAGGGATGCGCGCCGCGGCCGGTATTTTGACCCAGCGCGGCGGCATGACCTCCCACGCGGCCCTGGTGGCGCGCGGATGGGGCAAATGCTGCATCGTCGGCTGCAGCGAGCTGGAACTGGACAACGCGAAAAAGACCGTCAAAATGGGCGGCAAAACCTATAAAGAAGGCGACAGCATTACCTTAAACGGCACCAAAGGCTGGGTATACGACGGCGCTTTGAAAATGCTGGCCGCCGGCGAAGGCAACAAAAATCTGGCCAAATTCCTTTCGCTTTGCGACAGCGTACGCACCATGAAAGTGCGCGCCAACGCCGATACGGAAGACGACGCCAAAAACGCCCGCAAGTTCGGCGCGGAAGGCATCGGACTGTTCCGCATTGAACATATGTTCTACGGCAAAAATTCCGAAAAACCGCTCTTCATCCTGCGCAAAATGATTCTGGCCGGAAACGAAGACGAACGCAAAGCGGCGGTGAACGAACTGTTCCCGTTCATGAAGAAAGAAATCAAAGCCACGATGAAAGCAATGGCCGGCTTCGGCGTTACCGTACGCCTGATGGACCCGCCCCTGCACGAATTCGTGCCCACCCTGCCGCAGAAACAGGAAGAACTGGCCAAAGCGCTGGGGATTTCCATGGACGTATTTAAGGAAAGAGCCGCCGGCCTGCACGAAGTCAACCCGATGATGGGCCACCGCGGTATCCGCTTGGGCGTAACGTATCCGGAAATCACCTATATGCAGTCCAAGGCGATTTTTGAATCTGCCGCCGAGCTTCTTAAAGAAAAAGTAAAAGCCGCCCCGGAAGTGATGATTCCGCTCACCTGCGACGTGAACGAAATCATCGCCCAGAAGAAAATCATCCGCCAGGCCTACGAAGACGTGGTAAAAGCCGCCAAGGTTAAAAACCTCCAGTTCTCCGTGGGTACGATGATTGAAATCCCGCGCGCGGCGGTGCTGGCCTATGAAGTGGCCGGCGAGGCCGACTTCTTCTCTTTCGGCACCAACGACCTTACGCAGATGACCTTTGGCTTCTCGCGCGACGATATCGGCTCCTTCCTGCCCGAATACTTAAAACAGGGCATCTTGGAAGCCGATCCGTTCCAAACGCTGGACCAGCGCGGCGTGGGTATGCTGATTGAGCACGCCGTGGCCGAAGGCCGCGAAGCCAAACCCAACCTCAAAGTGGGTATCTGCGGCGAACACGGCGGAGACCCCGAAAGCGTGGAATTCTGCCACCGCGAAGGGTTCACCTACGTGTCCTGCTCCGCGTTCCGCGTGCCGATAGCCCGCTTGGCCGCCGCCCAGGCTGCCGCCAAAGACGTGCTGGCCCGCAAACGCAAATAAGTTGTTTTGAACCGACTCAAAAGCCCCGGATTTTATGCCGGGGCTTTTTATCCCGGTCCCCGGGGCACAAGCCTGGGAAGCATTAGGGGAATACCTATGAGATACGCCGCTTATCTACTTCTGTTGGCCGGACTGGTGTTTGTTTCGGCCTGCCGTGCTTCCGCTCCGCCGCCGCAGCCGGCGGCCGAAAACCGCACGCTGATTATCTTTTACGACCCGCAAACAGGCAAACAGCCTTTGCTGGAGGCCGTGCGCCGCCAACAGGCCAAAGTGCTGTACGACTATAAAAATTTTAACGGTATGGCCCTCTCGGTGCCGCCCGGCCAAAATATCCAAAAAACAATCAGGCTCTTTGAAAAAGTACCCGGCGTATTATCCGTTCAACAGGATAAAAGAATGCAATTAATGTAAAAAAATACTTAAAATATAATTACTTTTAAAATTAACCTCAATTTTGCATTTCACTCCGTATGCTTTTCCAGTCCGCTCCAATCCGGCCGACACAGTCAATTTCGTTGACAATTCCCCGTTATTTTAGGTAGAGTAAAAAGCGATATACTTTCCCGGGGGAATTGCTTATGATATGGAAACTCTCGCTGTTGGTTTTTTTGATTGCGGTTCTTATCCTGCGCCGGCCCTTTTTAAACTGGTGGCGCAAACAAGGGTTATATAAAGGCGTAAACCAGCCGATTGTGGCGTTTCTTTCTACAGAGCTGAACCGCTTTCCCCTCCATCAAGCCGTCTTTCGCAACGATTTTACGCTGGCGGACCAACTGCTGGATCAGGGCTATACCGTGGCCCACGAAACGGACGACGGCCAGACCCCGCTGCATATTGCGGCGGAATGCGGACTGGCTGCTATGTGCAAATTTCTGCTTAAAAACAGCGCGGAAGTGGACGCGCTGGACAACTTCGGCGGTTCCCCCCTGCATGCGGCCGCGGCCTGCCAGAGCGGCGTGGCGGTTATTCGGATACTGGTGGAAAAAGGCGCGGACATTCACTTAAAAGACGCCGCGGGGATGACGCCGCTTGCGCTGGCCAAAAAATACAAACACGCCCGGATAGCGGCCTATTTAAAATCTCTGGGCGCCGGGCAATAGGCCGTACGGTCCCGCCGTTCTGGGCCCTTTTTCCCGGTGCAAATAGGTCCAAAGACCCTGGTTTTAATAAGCGCAAAAAGCCATACTGTAAATATAACAGGAGGCTTACTTATGCAACTATCCGCCGATAATTTTTTGATTATGAGTATGGAGTTTATTGCCGTCTCCACCCAGGGCAGACAGAACACGTTTTCAGCCGTTTAACAGGCCGCCGTTTTTTACGCCGCCCGCCGTCCGGCAGGCGGCTTTTGTTTCGGCTTCTTCTTGTTGCCCGCCGGCAGGCGTTTTTCCGCTTTTTCCCCTTTACGCCCGGGGGATTATTTACTAAAATATAAAAATGAAAGCTTTCCCCATCATCGTTTCATCGCCCTCCGGCGCAGGCAAGACGACCATCGTGGACGCCGTACTCAAGCGTGACAAAACCGTCTCGCGCGTGATTACCGCCACCACCCGTGCGCCGCGCAAGGGAGAAAAAGACGGCGCGGACTATCTGTTCTGGAGCATCAAACAGTTTGAACAGGCCATCAAAAAAGGCCAGATGCTTGAGTGGGCGCAAGTGCATACGCATTATTACGGCATTCCCAAAAAATCGGTGGACAGCCTGATGAAAAAAGGCATCTGCCCCATTTTGGTGATTGACGTACAGGGCGCGCGCACCGTCAAGGCGCAATACCCGGACGCGGCCACCGTGTTCATCGTTCCCCCCAGTTTAAAAGAGCTTAAAAAGCGCATCCTGGGCCGCAACGACAATACGCAGGACATTGAAATCCGTCTGGAAACCGCCAAAAAAGAAATGCAGGAGCTGGACCGTTACGATTACGCCCTGCTCAATGACGATTTGAAGGAAGCCGTGGAAAAAATGGCCGGCATCATCGCGGCCGAACAGTGCCGGGTAATACGGCAGGATTTAAAAATCAAAAATCTGAAGTAGGTAGCGAAGGAGCGAATATGTCCGTAAAAAATGACAAAGAATTTGACGCCAAACTGATGAACTACGACGGAGACCGCTACGACGTGGTCGTGCTCGCGTCCATCTGGGCCAAAGAGCTGAAGAAAAAAGACGAATACAAAAACGAACCCCACGCCGTCGTTATCAAAGTGGCGTTGGACGACATTCTGTCCAACCGCGTTTCCAAAGAAGAAGTGCTGCGCATCAGCAAAGAAAACCTGGAAGCCGAATTAAAAGCCCAGGAAGAAGCCCGCAAAGAAGCGGAACGCAAAGCCAAAGAACCGATGAAACTGTAAGTATGAAAAGCGATTCTCTGCGCCGGCTGGCTTCGGATTTTAAAACTTTTCTGGCCGCCCAGGACGAAGATGAATTTATTTCGGCGGCTGCGCCTTCGCGCGCGGCCGCCGTTGTTTCGTCCGAGCCCGCGCAGGATTGCGCCCGCCCCCCGCAAATGCCCGAGGGCGAAACGCTGACGGTGGAATTCCCCCGCGCCAAAGCGCGCGAGGCCGCCCGCGCGTCAGCCGGCCGCCCCTCCGTTCCCGTGCAGGACGTTCCCGTTTTTGACGGCGCGGCGGCCCCCGAACCGTTGGAGGCCGTTATGACTGCCGCCGAAAAAACCGCCGCTTTGGCCGAACTGGCCCAAACCATTCAAAACTGTTCCCGCTGCCCCCTGGGCGCCACGCGCATCAAGGCGGTGCCGGGCGAAGGCAATGTGGACGCCGATGTGATGTTTGTGGGCGAAGGCCCCGGATTTGAAGAAGACCGCCAGGGCCGCCCCTTTGTGGGCCGCGCCGGGCAGCTGTTAGACAAAATGATTGCCGCCATGGGGCTGAAACGCGAAGAGGTGTTTATCGCCAACATCGCAAAATGCCACCCGATGACGGACCCGCTCCATCCCGAGAAACACGGCAACGACCGCGCGCCGAACGCGGGCGAAATCGCCTGCTGCCGCAAATATATTGAAAAACAAATCTCCATTATCTGCCCGAAATACGTCGTGGCGCTGGGCGGCGTGTCGGCCAAGGCGCTCATATCGGACGCCAAGTCCCTGGGCGCGCTGCGCGGCAAATTCTACGATTTGCGCCTGGATTCGGTTTCGCTCCCCCGCCCCGTTAAAATTCTGGCCACCTTCCACCCCGCCGCACTGCTGCGCAACCCGGGCTGGAAAAAAGACGCCTGGATTGACCTGCAGATGGTTATGGCCGAACTGGGCCTTAAAGGCGCGAAATAAATTTATCCCCGGATTTTGATATGTACTGCAAAGTGGTGTATGACGTCCCGCTGGACCGCGATTTTGACTACGCCGTTCCCGCCGAGCTGGAAGCTAAAATCGCTCCCGGCGTGCGCGTAACGGCGCCATTTGGCCGCGTGCTGACGGGCGGGATGGTGGTGTCGGTAAGCGAAATAAACACCGCGCCGGAAGGTATCAAATTAAAAGAAATCGCTTCCGTTGTAGACCCGCGCCCGCTGTTTGGTTCGGACCTGTTTCCCTTAATGCGCTTTATGAAAAGCCGCTGGGGCGGGCCGATTGGGCAAATCCTTTTTTCCCTCGTTCCTCCGCAGCCCTATTTTAAGCCGGACAGCGCGCCCTCTTCCGTCGTTATTGACGTAAAAACCCCCTCTTTCGCGCTTACGCCTTCGCAGGAAAACGCTTTAAAAACCGTCCGCTCGTTTCCGGCGTATGAATTTCACCCGGTGCTGTTTAACGGTCCTTCGTATACGGGCAAAACCGAAACGGTGCTGCGCCTGGCGGGCGACGTGCTGGCCGGATACGGGCAGGCCTTAATCACGGTGCCGGATATTGCGGCCGCGCGGCAGTTTATCGCCGAGGCCGAAGAACGTTTTGGCGCGGCCAACGTGTTCTGCTGGCACAGCCGGATGCTCCTTTCCAAAAAGAAAAAATACTTTTCCGCCGTTTCCAACGGCCTGCCCTGCGTGGTGATTTCCACGCGCTCCGGCGCGCTTCTGCCGTTTAAAAACCTGCGCCTCGCCGCCGTGCTGGACGAAGGGGACGACAACTATAAGCAGGAAGAAAACAAACCCTATTACCACCTGCGCGATTTACTGCTTTTCCGCGCCAAAACGCACGGGTGCGCGCTCATTTTTGCGTCCGCCGCGCCCAGCCTGGAGATGTTAAAACTCGTCCAAGACGGAAGCGTGCAGGAGCTTGCTTTTAAAGAACCCGTGCCGGGCCGCGCGTTTGCGCCGCAAATCAAACTGACCGACAAGAAAGGCGAAAAGAGCCGCTTTTTATCCGACTTCCTGCTGGAACAGTTAACCGAAAATCTAAAACGCAAAGAAACCGCCCTGCTTATTTTAAACCGCCGGGGCTATTCCAACGCTTACTACTGTTTAAACTGCGGCGCATACGCCAAGTGCAAAAAGTGCGGCGCCATCCTCGCGCGCGAAAACACGCCGGAAAAAGGCGACCGCCTGGTGTGCAAAAAATGCGGCCACACCGAAAGTCTGGACCAAAAATGCCCGCAGTGCCAGAACCTGATTTTTAAATCGCGCGGCGGCGGCACGCAGAAAATCGTTACCGAGCTTTCCAAACTCTTTCCCAAAGCGCATTTACTGCGCCTGGATTCGGATACCCTAAAAACCAAAGCCGGGCAGGGGTTTGAAGCGTTAAACGCCCTGAAAAGCGGCAGTGCGGACATTATCGTGGGCACGCGGCTGGCTTCGGGCGCGCTTAGGGGAGCCAAAGTGACGCTGGCCGCGGTGCTGGACGCGGAACTGGAGCTGGACAGCCCGGATTTCCGCGCGTCCGAAAAATACGGCCAAATGCTTTTTAGTCTGCGCGGGCATCTTTCCGGCGTGGCGGACGGGCGTTTAATCATCCAGGCCGCCGACAAAGAAGCGTATGACTATTCCCCCCTCCTGGCCGGCGATTACGCCGCCGCCGCGGAAACGGAAATGCTCCTGCGCGAAAGCTTTTTATATCCGCCTTTCGTCCGGCTGATTAAAGTGCTGATAAAAGCCAAAGAGACCGATTTGCTAAATGCCGAAACCGCCCGTATAAAACGCCTGGGGGCCGGCAAAGCGCTGGAAGTGCTGGGGCCGGTGTGGTGCGCCAAAAAAACGGATGTGTTGAAAAAGCAGTATCTGTTGTTTAAGACGGACGAAGCGCGCTGGCTGGATTTGCTGGCCTCGCTGGACGCGTTTGCGCCCGCTAAAAAAGCAACCGTAAAAGTGTCGGCCGATCCGTACGATTTTTACTAGGAAACGGCGTTTCTAATCTTTTTTGACGTGCGCGGAGCCGCGCGTTCTGTGCTAGACTGTAACTATACAGGGGGTGTATTATGATAGGTTTTTACGGACGTTTAAGCCGGCTGGGTTATTTTATCCGGCTGTGTATGATTGCCGTGATGTACGGCCTGGGCGGCCTGCTGGTAAGCGCGGGCAGCCCGGAACAGTCGCTCAATCTGCTCAAGCTCATCTGCCTGTTTATGGGCAGCGGGCTTTTGCTGCTGGCGTTTTTGTCGTGGTGGTTTTCCACGGTGCGCCGCCTGCACGATATGGACTTTTCCGGCTGGTGGTTTTTGCTGGTGTGCGTGTTCCCCGTCGCGGTGCTGGTGCTTTGCCTGTGGCCGGGCTCGCGCGGATACAACCGCTTCGGCGGCCCGCTTTTGCGGTAAACCGCGCCGAAAGATTTGTACGGAACCGTCCGCCGAAAACACGGCGGGCGGTTTTGGTTTGTATATGGTAAAATATGAGAAAGAACCCGTTTGGATGGAGAATATAAAAGATGACCCTGGAAGAACAAATCAATTTTTTAACGCGCGGCTGCGTGGACGTAGTGTCCAAAGCCGATTTGGCCAAAAAGCTGGAAAGCGGCAAAACCCTTAAAATCAAACTCGGCTGCGACCCGACCAGCGCGGACCTGCACCTGGGGCACAGCGTGGCGCTGTCTTTAATGCGCCGGTTTCAGGACCTGGGGCATAAGGCCGTGCTCGTCATCGGCGATTTTACCGCCGCCATCGGCGACCCTTCCGGCCGCGATTCCACCCGCCCCGTCCTCCCGCGCGAGAAAATTTTGGAAAACGCCAAAACCTATACCGACCAGGCCTTTAAAGTATTGGACCCGTCCAAAACCGAAATCCGCTTTAACAGCGAGTGGCTGGAACCTTTCGTGTCGGGCAAAGATTTACTGCAAACCCTGCAAAAAATCACCGTGGCGCAGGTGCTGGAGCGCGACGATTTCAAAAAACGCATGGCCGCCGGTTCCCCCATCAGCATGCTGGAAGTGCTCTATAGCCTGTTCCAGGGCCAGGATTCCGTGGCGCTGGAAGCGGACGTGGAGCTGGGCGGCACGGACCAAATTTTCAATCTGCTCGTCGGCCGCCAGCTGCAAAAGAACCACGCGCAGGAACCCCAGGTGGCGATTACGGTGCCGCTGTTGGTGGGGCTGGACGGGGTTAAAAAAATGTCCAAATCCTACGGCAACTATGTGGGGCTTAACGACGAGCCGGGCGATATGTTCGGCAAATTAATGTCCATCCCGGACGAACTGATGCCCATGTATTACGAGCTTTTAACTTCGGAAAATATGGACGAAATCAAAGCCATGCACCCGATGGCCGCCAAGAAAAAACTGGCCGGCCTGCTGGTTACGCGCTTCCACGGCGAGCAAGCCGCGGCGGCCGCGCTTGAAAATTTTGAAAAAGTATTCTCCAAAAAAGAACTCCCCACCGATATGCCGGAGTTTAAGCCCGAAGAAGGCGCGCTGCTGTCCGCCGTTATTTTTGCGGCCGGCGCGGCGCAGAGCAAAAACAAAGCCCGCGGGCTGATTGACCAGGGAGCCGTGCGTTTAAAAGGCGAAAAAGTAACCGCCGACGGGCCCCTTTCGTTTGAACCGGGCGACGTGCTTCAGGTGGGCAAACGCCATTTCTTTAAACTCGTAAAATAACGCACCGTTAAATGAAAAAATTTATCCTTTTGCTTTGCCTTTTTGTATGCTTGACGGCCGCCGGAATGTGGGCGGTGCGGGCGTATTTTTTCAGCAAAGGGCCGCTGGTGGTGGTAAAGATTGAACCGGGGCAGAGCGGATCTTCCGTGGCGCAAATGCTGAAGGAAAAAGGCATTATCCGCAGTGAGCTGTTTTTCAAAATCCTGCTGCGTTTGACTTCTTCCGCGCGCGATTTAAAAGCGGGCCGCTTTGACCTGCGGGAAAACACTTCCGCCTTTGAGGTCATCAACTGCATTAAAAGCGGCAAATGCACCCACTACGAAAAAGTAACGTTTCTGGAAGGCTGGCGGAGCGAAGAAATCGCCGAAGTGCTGGCCGAAAAAGGCATCACGGACGCGCGCGCGTTCCTGGATATCGTGCGCAAAAACGACCTGGAAGGCTACCTGTTCCCCTCCACTTATTTATTTGCCGAAAATACGCCCGCCCAAAAAGTGGTGGACGAAATGCTTGCGCAGTACAAGAAAAACATCGCGCCGCTGTTTAAAAAGTACAAAACGAACCTGACCGAAAAACAGGTGCTTACGGTGGCCTCCATCGTGGAGCGCGAAGCCATTGTGCACGACGAGCGGCCCAAAATTGCCGCGGTATACCTAAACCGCTACCGCATCGGCAAACGCCTGGAGGCGGACCCTACGGTGCAATACGCGCTGGGTTTTAACCTGAAAGAAAACCGCTACTGGAAAAAGGGCCTGACCTATAAAGATTTAAAAATGAGCTCTCCTTATAACACCTACCGCAACGCAGGCCTGCCGCCGGGGCCGATTTGTAACCCAAGCCGGGAATCGGTATTGGGCGTACTGAACCCCGAACCCAATTTTGACGCGCTTTACTTTGTGGCCGACAGCGGCGGCCGGCACGTATTTTCCAAAACGTTTGACGAGCACCGCCGCCACATTAAACGCATCCGGGGCCGTTAGTTTTCCGTATATTCACCGGCGGAATCCGCCCGGTACCGGTTGGGCCACTCCCGGTGCCAACAGACCTGACGCTTAACCACCCGCGCCGGGTTACCGGCCAGCACGCAGTTTTCTTCCGTAAATTTTCCCGCCACCACCGCATATGCGCCCACAATGGAATTTTTAGCGATATAGGAATTTTTTAGAATAGTGGCGTGCATACCAATCCATACATGCTCCCCTACAATCAGTTCTTTGCTCTTATTAAGGAGCTTGTTACTTACTTTACAATAAAGGGGATGCAAATCGCTTAGGCAAAAGGTAATTCCGCACGAAAACATGCAATCATTCCCAATACTAAGATTAGTATTGTCTTCCATTATAATTATTTTAGTTTCATTGGATGTACAGTTTTTGCCGATACGAATTATACAGTTGTTTGCTGGCTCACAGAAATCCCCTATTTTAATATATCCTTTAAAGTTTTTAACGGAAGGGTCTATTTCTACGGTGTTATTGTCGCCAATGATTTTTACCGTACATTTCCATGGCACATAGGGGCAACGGTTGTTTTTCCCTCGCAAAATAATTTTTCTGCGGAATCGGGGTGCATGATATATATCTTTGATATACTTTCCCAGCATATGTATGGCCAACAGCCATTTATTGTGGCCGTATTTTTGTTTTAACAATGTTTTTTCAGTTTCCAGCATAGAGATTCCTTTAACTGCAGAATTCTATTGGAACAGGAAAGAAGAAGAAAGTGCGGAAAGAAATAAAAAAACGGCTATATCATCTTTGCGGCAGATAGAGTGACGCAAGAAAACACAGCCGTGGTTCCATATAAAAATATACGGAACACTCGGCAGAAGACAAAGGGCTCATGACTTCCCTTTATCTTCTGCCTAAACCAGCTGCTCTTGGACTCTATCTGCACCTTGTATCTCAACAAGGCTCATTCCTATTCTGCAATAGGATTCCAAAAACAGAATAAATTGTAGTTACCGCCGCTTTACTGCCGCCGCGGTAACCTCATTATATCATATTTCCTTAAAATACAAAGGCCTTAAAGAATTGGCCACCGCCAGGAGCGACACGCCCACATCCGCAAACACCGCCCCCCACATATTGGCAAGCCCCAGCACGCCCAGCGTCAGCACGGCGGCCTTAATTACAAGCGCCAGCGCGATGTTTTGCTTAATTACGCGCAGGGTCTTTTGGGAGAGACGCACCGCCGCGGCAATCTTTTTCGGCTCGTCCGTCATCAGCACGACGTCGGCGGCTTCAATGGCCGCGTCCGACCCCAGCGCGCCCATGGCAATCCCCAGGTCGGCCCGGGCCAGCACCGGCGCGTCGTTAATGCCGTCCCCCACGAAAGCGGTGGCGGAGCCTTGCGGGGTTTCACTCATTAACTTTTCAAGCGTTTCCACTTTGCCGGCGGGCAATAAACCGCCGTAGGCTTGTGTTACGCCCAGCTCGTGCGCGGTTTTTTCTACGGCGGAAACGCTGTCCCCGCTCAGAATAACCAGCCGCTTTACCAGGCCGCCCAGTTCTTTTATTGCGGCTTTGGCGCCCGGTTTCAGTTTGTCCCCCAATTCAAGGCGGCCCTTAAATACGCCGTTTGCGGCGATATATACGCAGGTTCCGCGGCCCGGTTCCGCGCCGCGCACGTTAAAACGCCGCATCAAACGCTCGTTTCCGGCCAAAATCCGCGTGTTTTCCGTCTCCGCCTCTACGCCTTCGCCCGCCGCTTCGCGGACCGATACGCGCGCGTTTGCGGCATTGTCCGCTCCGGCGGCTTTTAAAACGGCCTTGGCAATCGGATGATTGGAATGGCGTTCTGCCAGCGCGGCCAGCCGTAATAATTCTTCCTTGCTTACGTCCGGCGCGGGGAATACGTCCGTTACTTCAAACACGCCCCGGGTAAGGGTGCCCGTCTTGTCAAAAGCCAGCGTATGCAGGCGGGACAACAGCTCCAAATACGAACCGCCTTTAATCAAAATACCGTTTTTCGCGGCTCCGCCAATCCCGCCGAAAAACCCCAGCGGCACGGAAAGCACCAGCGCGCACGGGCACGAAATCACCAGGAAAATAAGCGCGCGGTAAAACCACGTTTTAAAGGACGCGTCCGCTATTAGTAAGGGCGGAAGCACGGCCACCGCCGCCGCGGCAAACACGACGGCCGGCGTATAAACGCGCGCAAAACGGGTGATAAATTTTTCAGCCGAAGATTTTTTGCCGGCCGCGTTCTCCGCCAGTTCCAAAATTTTGGCCACGGCGGAATTTTCGTAGGTTTTCTGCGTGCGGATTTCCAACACCCCGTCCACGCTGATGCATCCGGCCAGCACTTCTCTGCCGATTTCCGCGCGCACCGGGCGGGACTCGCCCGTCAGGGCCGAAGCGTCAATACGCCCCTCTCCCCCCGTTATTACGCCGTCCAGCGCAATCCGCTCGCCGGGGCGCACCCGCGTGATTTCGCCCACTTTTACCTCCTGCGGGTTTACTTTTTCTTCCTTTCCGCCGCGCAGTACCCGCGCAAAGTCCGGCCGCAGGTCCATCAGTTTCACAATGCTCCGGCGCGATTTGCCCGCCGCATACTCCTGGAGCATTTCCCCCGTCTGGTAAAACAGCATAACGGCTACGCCTTCCGGGTATTCGCCGATTAAAAATGCGCCCAGGGTGGCTGCCGTCATCAAAAAGTTTTCGTCAAACACTTCCCCGGCCCGCAGGTTGCGAAGGGAAGTAAGCAAAATCTCCCCGCCGCATAACACATAGGCCGCCAGATACAGCGGAAGCTTTACCCACAGCCCGCCGGGCGCCAAAAGGCCGGCCGCAAACAAAACCGCCGCCAGCGCCAGTTTTTTCCAGCCCCCGAAAGACGAATGCCCGGCTTTTGCCCCGTGCGCACAGGCGCAGGCGCGGCAGGAATCGCAGGCCGCGGTTTCTTGGTGTGCATGATGCGTATGCGCGCTCATAACCCCTCCCGGACGTGTTCCAGCCCCTGGTTGAAAATGGTTTTTACGTGTTCGTCCGCCAGCGAATAAAACACGGTTTTTCCTTCCCGGCGGTTTTTAACCAGTTTGTTTTGTTTTAAAAAACGCAGCTGGTGGGAAATGGCCGAATGGGTCATGCCCAGCTCTTCGGCTATATGCTGTACGCAGCGTTCGCAGCCGAACAGCGCGCACAAAATACGCAGGCGGGTGCTGTCGCCAAATACTTTAAACAAGTCGGCCAAATCGTACAGGGTTTCGTCCGCCATTTGGACGGGCGAAAGGAGCGTGTGCCGTTTAGCGTGTTTGCCCTTCGTTTCGGGAAAGGGTTTGCGTCCGCCGGGCAGGGATGTTTTTTTCATAAAGGGACCTCGTTAATAAAACATATGAACATATGTTCATATATTAGTATAACACTTTCCCCCTTTTCCGTCAAGCCTTTAAAAAGCGTTTTTTGTACTTGAGAAACGGCGCAAAATTTGTATACTATTGTAGTAGAAATCCAAATTTTAAGGAGACGACATGAATAAAGGTTTTACGCTTATTGAACTGTTGGTGGTGGTGCTGATTATCGGTATTTTATCGGCCATCGCCCTGCCGCAGTACGAAACGGCGGTGGAAAAATCCCGCCTGAGTGAAGGGTTGATTATCGCCAAAGCGATGGTGGACGCCCAACAGCGTTATTTGCAGGCAAACCCGAACGAAACCACCGCCTGCAAACGCACGGATATAGCCGACGTAGATTTAAAAGGCGGCAGTTGGATAACGAGTCCGAGCGGATACAGCAAAACTGGCGTAGGCACCTGCGACGCTTATAAAACCAAACTGTTTATTTATGAGCTTGGTTTAAGTACGGGCGGTTATGTGGACGTCTGGCGCACGGACGACGGAACGGTTGATAACTATATCTACAACTTTTGGTATAACCCTAATAATCCAAATAGCAAAAGCTGTGATTATACTGACGATACCGGCGAACAGATGTGCAAATTTATTCAGGGGATGTAATTCCTCTAACAATATCAAAACCCCGGAACCAATGTTCCGGGGTTTTTGTATGTCTGTGCGGCCTTATAAATGGCGCAGGAGTTTGACGATTTCTTTGGAAGCCGTCATCGGGTTAGGGATGTGCAGGCGGCCGTAGCTCCCGCGCATAGAAGCAAGCTGCCGCCCTTTGCCCGTTACGCGTTTGAAAGCCTCCAGCAGGTTCTCTTCCAGGTTTTTGTCCTCGCGCACCAACAGGGCGCAGCCGGCTTCCTGCAAGATTTTGGCGTTATAATACTGATGGTCCGCCGCCGCGTGCGGGAAAGGCACCAGAATGGCCGGCAGACGGCAGTAGATAAGCTCGGCCAGGGTGCTCGCCCCGCTTCGGCAGACGGCTAAATCCGCCGTGCGCATAAGCGCATAAATCTCGTGGCTGTAGGGCAGAACGGCGATATTCCCAAGCCCGGCATATTCTTCGCGAATCACGCCGAACCACCGCTCGCCGGTAATATGGATAAACTGCCAGCCGCGCGCCGTTTTTGCCAGCTCTTTTACCGCCTGCGCGCTGGCGGCGTTTAAACCCTTGGCGCCCTGGCTTCCGCCAAAAATAAGGGCGGTGCGTTTGGCCGGGTCCAGCCCCAGGCCCTCCAGTACCGCCGTGCGGTCGGCGGCGTCGGCAAATTCACTGCGTATGGGCGTGCTGGTAAGCACCGAATTTCTGATTTTTTTATCCACCGGCAGACCCAGCATAAACAAATCGGCAAATTTGCCGCACACCCGGTTGGCCAGCCCCAGGCGGGCGTTGGAATCGTGTACGGCGGTTTTAACGCCCATAAAATGCGCCGTAAAAATAAGCGGGAAGGAAATGTATCCGCCGGTGCCGACGGCCGCGTCCGGCCGGAAATCTTTAATAATGCGGCGGGTTTGGTTGAGAGATTTAAAAAATTTGGCCCAAAATTTCAAATGCCGCAGCGGGTTTACCGAACGGGGAAGGCCGGTGAAGTCTATTTCTTTGTAACGGAGTTTATGCGTGTCCAGTATTTGGGCGGCGGGATCGTTTTTGCGCACCACAAACAGAACGGCAAAACCCTGTCTTCTGAGCTCTTTGCCAAGAGCCAGGCCCGGGTAGAAATGCCCCCCCGTGCCGCCGGATGCAATTAAGAAACGTTTATTCATACGGTTATTTATTCCTGTTTTTGTAATTGGTAATGTCTTCGCGCAGGTTGTTTTGGGTGTTGTCCACCGCCGCCATATTTAAAATAATGCCCATCATGACCAGCGTCATAATGACCGACGAGCCGCCGTACGAAAAGAACGGCAGCGCGATTCCTTTGGTGGGCAGGAGGCCGATGGCCATCGCCATATTAAAAAACGCCTGCATACAAATGGTAATCGTAAGCCCGAAAATCACCAGGCTGTGAAAGTGGGTTTTGGCCACGCGCGCCAGGCTTACGCCGCGGACGAGCAGCCAGCAGAAAAAGCCCAGAATCACCACGCCGCCCAGGAGGCCCACTTCTTCGCACATAATGGAGAAAATAAAATCCGTGTGTGCGGCGGGAAGGTATTCCAGCTTTAACTCGCTGTTTCCCAGTCCCTTGCCGAACCACCCCCCGGACCCCACGGCCAAAAACGACTGCACCAGCTGATACCCGGTGCCGCCCGCCGTGGCGAAAGGGTCCAGAAACGAGAAAATACGCTCGCGCCGGTAGCCGACGAAAAACAGCTGGTGGATAATCAGCGGGGAAACCGCCAAAGCCGGCAGAGCCAAATGCTTTATCCGCGCCCCGGCCACCAACAGCATAAATACAAACACCGCGCCCATTAAGGTGGGGGTGCCGATGTCCTTTTCCGCCAGAATAAGCGCCAGCGTCACCCCGGCCACGGCCATGGGTTTAAGCAAAAGCTTCCAATTTTTAGCCAGCCGCCCGGAAACATTGTCCAGATAATCGGCCACGTAAATCACCAGCGTAACTTTGGCGATTTCGGAAGGCTGTAATTTAAAAAAGCCGAAGTCAATCCAGCGGTGTACGTTGGCCTGCGTGCGGGTAAACAGCACTATTACCAGAAGCGTCCAGGTTACGTACATCAGGTTCATCGGGCGGAAGATTTTAAGTTTTTGCAGTTTGTCGTACGTCTGCGACAGAAACAGCGCCGCCAGCACGCCCATCGCGTCAAACACCAGCTGGCGCTTAAAATACATCATGGAATCAAACGCGCTGGAAGAATACGTAAAAATCAGCCCGAACAGCACAAACGCAAACGCAATAAACGCCAGGCGTTTGTCCAGCCTGTAAGGCTGCCATTCGCCTTTTTTGGCGGCGGAAAAAGAGGCCCCGCGGTCCTTATACAGGGCCGGAGACTTCTTAATGAAATTATTGCGCCGCTTGGGCGCTTTGTTAAACAAACGCACCATAGTTTATCTGATTTTTAAGGACGCCAGCGCAAGGAGCATCAGCATCGCGCCCATAATCCAAAACCGCACAATCACTTTCGGCTCCGGCACGCCCATCAGTTCAAAATGGTGGTGTATCGGGGCCATTTTAAATAATCGCTTGCCGTGCGTCAGTTTAAAGTATCCCATTTGAAGCATCACGGAAAGGGTTTCCAGCACAAAAATACCGCCGGCAATCGGCAGTAACAGTTCCTGCTTGACGCACAGCGCCGCCGTACCGATTACGCCGCCCAAAAAGAGAGAGCTCGTGTCGCCCATAAACACCTGGGCGGGATAGGCGTTAAACCACAAAAAGCCCAAACACGCGCCAATCAGCGCGCCCATAAACACCGTAATTTCTCCCGCGCCCGGCACGTAAATAATCTTTAAATAATCGGCGAAATTGACGTTCCCCGCCAGGTACGCAAAAATCGCATATGTGGCCGCCGTAAACACCATGCACCCGCTTGCCAGGCCGTCCAGGCCGTCCGTCAGGTTCGTGGCGTTGGACGCGCCCACAATCACCAGCATGCCAAAAGCAAAGTAGAAAACGGACAGGTCAATAAACATTTTGCTCATATAGGGAATAATGAGCGAGGTGGCGTACTCGCCGTTGGGCGGGTTTAACGCCAAATAACCCACCACGATAAGCGCGGTAAACAGCTGGATGGCCAGCTTGATGGAGGACTTCATCCCCTCCGGGTTCTTTTTAACGAGCTTGGTGTAATCGTCCATCACGCCCGCAACGCCCAGCGTAACGGTGGTGAAAATGAGCAGCCAAATATAACTGCTGTCCAGCCGCGCCCATAAAAGCACGCTGACGACGAGGCTGACGAAAATCAGCAGGCCGCCCATAGTCGGCGTGCCGCTTTTGGACAGGTGGGACGCGGGGCCGTATTCGCGTTCAATCTGCTGGATTTTAAACGAACGCAGCTTGGCCACCACTTTGGGGCCGATGAGAACCGTCAGCAGAAAGGACGTAAAAATCGCCGCGCCGGTGCGGAACGTGATATAGCTGAAAATGTTTAAGAAACTCAGATCATCCGTAAACAGCGAGAGGTAATATAACATGCGGTTTAAATCTCCTTCAGGATATTTTCAAAATTCATGGAGCGCGAGGCTTTCACCAGGCACGCGCCGCCCTTTTTAAGCACGGCGGCAAGATCCCGCGTCCAGCCCTGCGGCGTGGGAGCGTAAAACGCTTTCACGCCGGGCGCGTCTTTTAGTTTCTCATAGGCGTACTTCATTTCCGGCCCCGCCAAAAACGCGTATTCCACCCCGTTGTCCAGCACGTGGCGCGCGGCAAGGCGGTGATATTCTTTGGAGGTTTCCCCCAGTTCTTTCATATCCCCCAGCACCGCCACGCGCGGGCGGGATATTGCGCGCCCCAGAATTTCCAGCGCGTTTTGCATACTGGCCGGGTTGGCGTTGTAACAATCCAAAATAAATTCCACGCCGTTTTTATGCAGCCGTTCCATACGCATGGGCATGGGCGTAAAGGCCAAAAGACCCTTTTTTACGTTATCCATATACAGCCCCAGCGCAATCGCGGCGGCGGAAGCGGCGGCGGCGTTTAGTTTGTCGTGGCGTTCCAGCTTTAAATCCAGCACATACGCTTCGCCTTTATAGGTGAAAGAAAACTTTTCCGTTTCCAAAATCCGCAGGTCCGCGCCCGGGTTAAACCCGAAGGAAATGCTTTTGCCTTTAAATTCGGTTTTTAAGCGCGCGAGCATCGCATCATCGGCGTTATACACCAGCGTACCGCCGAAATTGAGGCATTTGGCAATTTCGGTTTTCGTTTTATAAACAGTTTCCAAATCGTGGAAAAATTCCAGATGCGCGGCGGAAACATTGGTAATCACCGCCACGTCCGGCACCGCCAGGCGGGCGGTTTCTTCAATATCGCCGGGGTGGGAAGCGCCGAGCTCAAACACGCCGAATTTATGCTTGGGCTGAATTTCCAGGAGCGAAAACGGCACGCCGAACTGGTTGTTGAAATTGCCCATATTGGCGGCGGTTTCGCCGGCGGTTTCGCAAATGGCGCGCAGCATTTGTTTGGTGGTGCTTTTGCCGTTGGAACCGGTAACGGCGGCCACCTTTAAGGTGCTGTTTACGCGGTGGTATTTCGCCAGTTCCTGAAGGGCTTTTAAGGAATCTTCCACCAACAGAAACGAAGCCCGGGAGCAGGCGGGAAGCTCAAATCCTTTTTCGGCCAGCACCACGGCGGCTCCTTTTTCAAGCACTTCGGGGATAAAGCGTCTGGCGTCGTGGTTTTTGCCTTTAAGCGCGATGAACGCGTCGCCGGGGCGGATGACGCGCGAATCCGTTACAAAAGCGGTTACTTTGGTGTCGGGCGCGGAAGAAACCAGCTCCGCGCCGGTAATTTCCGCTATTTTGCTGAGGGTTAGGTTAAGCTTCATAATTGCTCCTTAGATAAATCAAAATTGGGCCGTCCGGCATAAGTCCGGCGGCGTTATTCAAAATCCAGCTGGTCGGGCCGGATGCCTTTCATGGAAAGCAAACGCTCGGCAATTTCTTTAAATACTGGGGCCGCCGCCGTACCGCCGAAAGTATATTTCGTCGGATTATCCAAAATAACCAGCACCGTAAACTGCGGGTCGGACGCGGGGACAAACCCGCAGAAGGACACGATGTGGCTGCGCTTGGCGTAGCCGCCTTCTTTGCTGAGTTTTTCGGCAGTACCCGTTTTTCCGGCCACGTTGTAGCCTTTTATCTGCGCGCGCCGGCCGGAACCGGCTTCCACCACGCTTTGCAGGACCTTTTTCATCGTTTCCGTAGTTTCCTGGCGCAGCACCCGGCGGATTTTGACGGGTTTGGATTTTTTCTCCACCCGGCCGCCGGCGTATTCAATGCGGTCAATAATATGCGGCTGCATCAGCGTGCCGCCGTTGGCGATGGCCGAATAGGCGTTAATCAGCTGCACCGGCGTAACGGCCACGCCGTAGCCGTAGCCTTTGGTGGCGGTATCCACTTTGGTCCATTTGTTGTACGGGGGCACGTTTCCCCTGGATTCGCCGTTAAAATTGATGTCCGTCTTGGTGCCGAACCCAAACGCTTTGATATAGTAAAACAGGTTTTTGGCCCCCAGTTCAAGCGCGATTTTACCCGCGCCGATGTTGGAGGAAAGCTGCATAATTTCGGGAATGGAAAGAAAATCTTTATTATGCTGGCGGTCCCGCACCACCACACCGCGCGCGATTTCCCAGTTGCGCCCGTCCATATCAATGCTGTCCGTTACGCTCACCACGCCCGCGTCCAGAGCCGACGAAATGGCTACCGTTTTAAAAGTGGAGCCCGGCTCGTACGTGAACTGAAACGCGAGCGACTGCCCGTCTTTTACCGGGTAGGAAGCCGCCGCCAGAATTTTGCCCGTGGCAGGCTCCTGTACCAGGGCCACGCCGTGTTCCGCGCCCACGTCTTCCACCGCTTTTTTTAACGCCGCTTCGGCGTAGAACTGGGCCACGGAGTCTATCGTCAGATAGACGTTAGCCACCGACAGTTCTTCTTTGAGTTTACGGTCGTAAATAATTTCCCCGCGGCGCGCGCGTTTGGCGCGTTTTTTGCTGATGTCCTGGCTGAGCTCGCGGTTAAACATCTGTTCAATGCCCGAAAGCCCCAGGTTTTTGGAATTGGCTGCGCCGATTAAATCCAGCGCGCTCTGCCCGTAGGGGTGGATGCGCTCGTACTCGGGCGTCAGTTCCAGGCCCTGGCCCAGCTGCGTGCGGAGGACTTCGGAGATTTTAATATAGTTGTCCGGCTTGATTTTTTTAGCCACGAAGAAAAAGTTGGAAGAGCGGTTCCATTTTTCCAAAATGCGTTTTTTGGGCAGGCCCAGCGTTTCGGACAAAAACGCCACGGTTTTGTTTTTGTCTTTTACGTAACGCTTGTTTACGCCGCAGGAATGCGTGCGGACCGATTCCGCCAGTTCGCGCCCGTTGACGTCCAAAATTTTGCCCCTTAAACGGTCTTCGGCCAGGTAGTTGTAGATGGCGCGTTCGGCCTTGGAGGAAAATTCTTCGTACAGAAAGGTCTGCATATAAAACAGACGCAGAAAAATACACAGCGGCGCCAGCAAAATAACCATCCCCGCCGTGCGCATACGGCTTTTGACGTTGAACACAACAGGGGAGGCGGCGGGTTTTCTGAGCATAGTTATTTATCGTCCAAAACAATAATTTCGTGCGGCTTGGCGGGCACGAGGCCCAGTTTCTCCCGCGCCAGCCGGGTGATGTTTTCCGGGCTGGAAAGGCGGGAAATTTCCAGCTGTAAATACTGGTTGCGCGCTTCTTTGATTTCCACTTCGTTTTGCAGCTGGCTGATGGTGCGGCCCGAGCGGTTGATTTCAATGCGCATCACCGCTACGCCGAACCCGAAAAGACACAAGAGAAATAAAACGATGAATACTCTCATAATTTCACCCGTTCAATTACGCGTAGTTTCGCGCTGCGCGCCCGGCGGTTTTCGCGCACTTCTTCGTACTGCGGCGCCAGTGCGTGCTTGTTGACCAGCAGCCACCCGCCGGTTTTGGCCAGTTCTTTAAAGCGGTTTTTTACCAGCCGGTCTTCCAGCGAATGAAACGTCAGCACCGCGGCACGGCCGCCCGGTTTTACAATGTCTCCCAGTGCGGAAAGAACGTTTTCCACCGTTTCCAGTTCCCGGTTGCACGCGATGCGAAGCGCCTGGAACGTTTGCGTGGCGGGGTGCGTTTTCCCCCCTCTTTTGCCGTAAACGCTTTCAATAATTTCTTTTAATTTGCCGGTGGTTTCTATCGGCCCCTGGCGGCGGGCCTGCATAATGGCCAGCGCAATTTTGGTGAAATTGCGTTCCTCGCCGTACTCTTTTAAAATCCGTTCCAGCTCCGCCATCGGCCAGGTGTTTACAATCACCGCCGCGCTGAGCGGGTTTTGGCGGTCAAAACGCATATCCAGCGGGCCGTTATTCATTATACTAAACCCGCGCTGCGGGTTATCCAGCTGGTAGGAGCTGAGCCCCAGGTCAAATAACGCTCCGTCCGCGCCGGGCAAGTTAAGTTCGGCCAGCCGCGCCGGGGCTTCGGTATAGCTCGCGTGAAAAACGCTCAGCCGCGGGTCGTTCACGCGCTCCCGGGCCATTTTCAGGGCTTCTTCGTCTTTATCAAACCCCAGTATGCGCGCCTGAGGGCCCAGGCGGCTTAAAAAGTATTTGGCGTGTCCGCCCAGCCCCAGCGTGCCGTCCACATACACGCCTTCGGGGTTGGTTAACAGGATATCGGCTATTTCCCGGGCCATAATCGGGATATGGGTCCACTCTTGGGACATTATTAAAAACCTCCCCTGTAACTGTTGGTGGGAACCAGTTTGAGTTTATTGATTTTCGTTTGCTGCGGCGCGGGTTTTTTAGTCGGGCGCGGGGCGGGCACCATTGCCGGCGCGGCCGAAGCGGGCCGCGGGGCGGGCTTGGCCGCCGGAGGCGTTTGGAGAATTTTACCGTCCCGGTACGCTTTTTGCAAATCGTGCAGCCAGACGTTTTCCAATACGCTTACTTTGTTAAACGGCATACCGTACGCGCGGTAAAGCGCCTGGTAAAGCGGCGTTTTGGCTTTGATTTCGTTGCAGAGTTTGTAAAACTCGTCGCGCGGGCGGGTGTTGAGCAGATAATCCACCACGCTGTAAGCCTGAGTGTACCACAGCTCGGCCTGGGACGTATCGTAATTGCTTAAATCTTCGGTAACGGTCATTTCGTCAAACGAAATATAATCCCCCTTTAAAATCCGGCGCAGGCTGCGGTCCACCCAGCTGGGCTTTTGTTTGGTGGCGTGGATTTGCATATACACCGCCATCCCCTCCGAAAGCCACAAAGGCGAAATGGTGGGCAGGAAGTAGCCGTCAAAATACAAATGCGTCAGCTCGTGCACGGAAAGCGGATAAAAACTCTGGCCCTCAATAACGTACATGGTATCGGCCCGCAAATCGGACGACGCGCCCGACCACGCGGGGCGTTTGGTAAATTTCATATAACTGTCTTTCTCGCCAAAGAGCATAACCAGGATTTTATTGGGTTTAATTACAATGGTAAACGGCGTTAAATCCAGCATCAGGTTGCCGTGGATAGTGTCCAGCACCGTTTTAATGTTTTCCGTAACGGGGTTTTTTTCGCGGTAAATCAGGTAATTAAACGTATCCGCCGTTAAAAAGCCGGGCGGCGGGGGCAGCCAGCGCACTTTTTGGGCCGAATCCGCCGGGCGGTATACCTGCGAGGGCAGGGATTCCAAATCATCCTTCGGGGCGACAAGCGCCACATGCTCCAGGCCGGAAATCATTTCATTAAAACTTTTTTCTTCTTCGGGCGAATACTCCACCGCACTCTCCGAAGCGGGCGGCGGCGGGACGGAAATATCGGGCCGCAGCTCCCGCGCTTTGCCGCGTTCGCTTTCCCCCGCCGGCGCTTCTGGCTGGTTGAGCACGGCGGAAGGGCGCGCCTCTTCCGAAAACAGCGCTTTTACCATGTCTTTGGGTTTTAAACCAAACGAACGCAAGAGCGGCGGAGCGATTAAAAGCGCCGCCAGCAGCCACAGCAGACAGGTGATTTTTTTCACAATATCCATTACCCGTTTTTCCTAAATAACGCAAAATGACGTTTTTTATTATCTCCGGCGGGCAGGGTATACCGCTCCACCCCCGCCAGCACCGCGCCGTATCTTTCCGGCTCGCATACCTGCGCCTGCGGGTGCTCCCCCTGGAACGCGATAAACACGCCCCCCGGCTTAACCGCCCCCAGGCACGCCTGTAAAATATCCGGCAGCTGGCCCATGGCGCGTTCGGTCAAAAAATCAAACGCAAACGCCGTTCCCTGGCCGAGGCGGGCGTTTTTTACTTTGGCGTTTTTTAAACCTACATTCAAAATAGCCCAGTTCATAAACGAACAGCGTTTTTCAATACTTTCAATCAGCGTCACCTGCGCCTGGGGCAGGGCGGCGGCAACGGTCAGGCCGATGTACCCCGCGCCGGCGCCGGCGTCTGCAATCAGCGGTTTTTCAAGCTGCGCCGCATGCGCCAGGGCGTTTAGTTTGGCCGCGGCCGCAAGCCCGTCGCAAATATGGCGGGAGAGGACTTCGTCCAAATCGGCCGCGCTGGTTAAATTTAAAAAATCTTTTTTCGCCCACACCAGTTTAGCGTAGGCAACCAGGGTTTCCGCCTGCCGTTCGCTTAGCGGCAGGTTTAAAGACGCCGCATAATCAGTGAGCCGCTTTGGCATTTTTAAGCCTCCGGAAGCGTTCAATGTGTACGGCCAGGAGCTGCAGGTCGGCGGGCGTTACGCCCGGAATCCGCCCCGCCTGCCCCAGCGTCTGCGGCTTGACTTCCGCCAGTTTCTGCGCGCTTTCAAACAACAGCCCGCGCACGGAAGAAGGGTCAAACCCTTCGGGTATTTTGACGGCGTCCAGCTCCGCCAGTTTTTCGGCGTCTTTTTTGTTGCGCTCGTAATACCCGGCGTATTTGTGGTGAATGTCCGCGTGCGCACGCGCTTTTTCCGGCGTCCACGGGAACAGGTCCGCTTCGTTTTCGTCCGCGGCGGCGGACGGACTCGCAATCAGCCGCTCGCAGAGGGCGCGGTATTTTTCAAAAGGAGCTTTGTATTTTTCGTCCAGCAGGCCCAGTTTAAAGCCGTGCGGGGCAAGGCGCAGGTCCGCATTGTCGTTACGCAGTAAAATGCGGTATTCGGCGCGGGAAGTGAACATCCGGTACGGTTCATTGACGCCTTTGTTAATCAAATCATCAATCAGCACGCCGATGTACGCTTCGTCGCGGCGGAGGACAAAAGGCTCTTTGCCCTGCGTTTTGAGCGCGGCGTTTACGCCCGCAATCAACCCCTGGCCGCCGGCTTCTTCGTAGCCTGTCGTGCCGTTAATCTGTCCCGCCATAAACAGGCCGGGAATTAATTTGCTTTCCAAAGACGGATACAAATCGCGCGGGTCGGAAAAATCGTATTCAATGGCGTAGCCCGGGCGCGTGATGGAAGCGTTTTCCATTCCCGGCACGGATTTAATAAGCGCGCGCTGTACTTCTTCGGGCATGCTGGTGGAGAAACCTTGGATATAGTATTCCTCGGTATGAAAGCCTTCCGGCTCCAGAAAAAGCGGGTGGCTGGTAACGTCCGGAAATTTTTTGATTTTGTCTTCCACCGACGGGCAATAACGCGGCCCCAGGCTGTGGATATTGCCGCTGTACATGGCCGAACGCCGGAAATTTTCGCGCAGGATTTTATCCGTTTCCAGCGTGGTGCGGGTGATGTAACAGCTTAAAAAACGCCGTTTGGACTGTTCCTTTACGTCCGTAAAGTGCGACATGGGCTGAAGCGGATTGTCGGACGGCTGGAGGCGGAATTTGGAATAATCCAGCCCCCGCGCGTTAATGCGCATGGGCGTGCCCGTTTTAAAACGCAGAATATGAAGCTTTAAATCGTCCCGCAGGTTTTTTGCCAGCGCGTCAGACGGCATATCGTTATACCGGCCGCCGCGGAACATATCCGTGCCGATGTGAATGGTGCCCGCCAGGAAAGTGCCCGTCGTCAGCACGACGGTTTTGGCGTGGTAGAAGGTGCCGCGAAGCGTAAGCACGCCGTCGGCGGCGCTGTCCGACACCGATATTTTGACGGCTTCATCCTGCATCACGTCCAAGTTGAGCTGTAATTCAAGAAAATGTTTAAAGGTAAACTGGTAGATTTTTTTGTCGCACTGCACGCGCGGGGAATGCACGGCGGGGCCTTTGCCGGTGTTGAGCATATGGTAATGCACGGCGGCGTGGTCCGTTACGCGGCCCATGGCTCCGCCCAGCGCGTCAATTTCGCGCACAATCTGCCCTTTGGCGATTCCGCCGATGGAGGGATTACAGGACATTTGCGCCACCGTATCCAGGCTTTGGGTGATTAGCAGCGTTTTGGCGCCCAGCTTGGCGGACGCCAGCGCGGCTTCACAGCCCGCGTGGCCGCCGCCGATAACGATGACATCGTATTTTTCTTCGCAAACAAACATTTATTTCCCCATGCAGAACTTGGAAAAAATAATCCCGAGTACGTCGTCAGGCGTTACTTCTCCGATTAAATCTTGCAAATAAGTAAGTGCGCCGCGCAGATGCTCGGCGTAAATTTCGCCCCCGGCCTGTGCATGCAAGCGGATCAGCGCGCTTTCCAGCTCCGTCTGCGCGCGCAGGAGCGCTTCGTAATGGCGCAGGTTGGAAATCATCAGTCCGTCCGCCGTCTGCGCCTCGGTTACGTCCGCGGTAACGGACGCTTTCAGTTTTTCTAACCCTTCCCCCGTTTTGCACGATACGGCAATCACTTCGTATTCGGCCGCGTCTTGGGGCAGGCAGTCCCTGCGCCCCAGGTCCGTCTTGTTGAGCACGATAAGCGTCCTCTTGTTTTGCCGGCGGATGTCCGCCCACAGTTCCCGCTCTTCGGGGGTCAGCGCGCGCGAGGCGTCCAGCACCAGCAAAATTAAATCCGCGCTTTCCATCGCGCGCATACTGCGGCGCATACCTTCTTTTTCGGCCGGGTCCAGCGCGTGTTCGCGGATGCCCGCGGTGTCGGTCAGCACGATTTTCTGGCCGTTTATTTCCAGAGTTTCTTCCACCGTGTCGCGCGTGGTGCCGCTGACGTCGGACACAATTGCGCGGTCAAACCCCACCAGCGCATTTAATAAGCTGGATTTGCCGCTGTTGGGCGCGCCCACGATGGCGGTTTTGAGGCCGTCTTTAATGTATTTGCCGACGGAAAAAGTATCCGCCAGGGCCTTAATGCTTTTAAGCGCGGCGTTGATTTCCGTCTGCACAAAATCATCCGAAAGGGGCGCCATTTCTTCGTCCACATCGTCTAAGCGCACTTCAATTTGCGCCAAGAGCTCGGACAGGCGTTTCTTGAGTTCCTCCAGCCGCCCGGACAGTTTCCCGTCCAGCGAATCCATCGCCAGCTTGTGCGCGGCCTTGTTGCCGGAAGAAATTAAATCGCACAGCCCCTGCGCTTCCACTAAATCCATCTTGCCGTTTAAAAACGCGCGCTGGGAAAATTCCCCCCTCCTGGCGGGCGTTGCGCCCAAAGCGCATAAAAGCTCCAACAGCCGCCCTTTGATATAGGGCGAAGCATGGACGGCAAATTCCACCACATCTTCCCCGGTAAAGGAATGCGGGGCTTTAAAATAGGTCACCAGGGCTTTATCCAACACGTCCGCCCCGTCGTAAAGGGTGCAAAGCGTCTGCCGGCGCGGCGGCGGCGCGGCTTTTTGGCGGGTAAGCTCCCCCAAAATTGCCAAAGCCGACGGCCCGGACAGCCGCACCAAAGCGACCGCCCCGCCCGTTCCCGTAGCCAACGCGCAGATGGTATGTTGCATAGGTATATTTTATCAATTTTTTAAAGCGTTTTTGGGGTGTTTTTTCTCTTCGGAAGAAGCCCGTTTGTCCGCTCCGCGCAAAAAACCGTAAAATAAGCTATACTCTGGGTATGAAAAAACTACTTTTGCTCCTCAGCATTTTATGTGTTTCGGCGGCCCTGTCCGCCGCGCCCGCCAAAGCGAAAAAAACAGTTAAAAAATCGCCCGCCAAAAAAGCGGCCGTTTCTGCCGCACCCGTGTTTTCCCTGCCGCAGGTGCGAAGCGGCGCACAGTGGACCACGCTGGACTATACGGGCACACCTCTTTTAATTGCCGTGGTCAGCTCCGGCTGTATTTACTGCCAAAAAACGCTGGTACAGCTGGAAGAAGCCCGCAAAGCTTTAAGAGACGTACAGTTCGTGGCCGTATTTACCGACGAAGCTCCTTTAAAACCGCTGGAACTTCTGCGCCAGTATAATATCCGCACCGATGCGGTGTACGGCGGCGGCGCGCTGGCCGACCAGCTGAATGTGAACGGCGTGCCGATGCTTTTTCTCTACGACGCCAAACATCAACTGCTTAAAACGTTTAACGGCTATTCGGACAGCCGCGTAAAAGAACTTAAAAACGCCGCCGGAGATTTGGAGAAAGAAGTGAACGTCATTTCCGTGGAGGGTAATTCGTGATGAGTAAAAAAATTCTAGTGCTCACAGGCAGTCCCCGCCAGCTGGGCAACAGCGCGCTCCTGGCGGACGCGTTCATCCAGGGCGCGAAAGCCGCCGGACATACGGCCAAAGTGTTTGAAACGGCGTTTCACCCGATACTGCCCTGCAAAGCCTGCGATAAATGCTGGACTGCCGGAAAACCCTGCGTGTTTAACGACGGGCTGGACCAGCTGGCCCCGCTGTTGGAAGAAGCCGACGTGCTGGTGTTTTGCACGCCCCTGTACTGGTTTACGATGAGCGCGCAGTTAAAATCGGCCGTGGATAAATTATATGCGTATATGAAACCGGGCGCGCTTAGAAAATTACACATTAAAGAATGCGTACTGCTGGCCGCCGCCGAAGGCAGCGAGCCGGACGGCGATTACGACGGCTTAAAAGCCACCTATAAAAGTATTGCGGATTACTTAAAATGGACGGACCGCGGCAGAGTGTTGGCCGCAGGCACCTGGGACGCGGGAGACATCATCAAAACCGGCAAATTAAAAGAAGCCCAGGAGCTGGGCACGAGCATTTAATTATGCCGGATTCTCCGACGAATTTTGACCGACTGCGCCCGCGCGAAGATCAATTAAAAGCTTTTGGCTTTATTCAAGCGGCCCAAGGATATGAATGGCGCGGGATTTTACCCAAAACGCGGCTTGAAATCACCGTGCGCGTGGACAAAAACGGGCAGGTGTCCGCCGAATTGAGGGACCCGCAGTCCGGCGGAACATATATTTTGCACCGCGTTGCGGGCGCCAGCGGAAAATTTGTAGGGCAGGTGCGCCGGGAATACGAGGATATCCTCGCCCGCATAGCCGCTTCTTGCTTTGAAAAAGACGTATTTAAAAGCCGGCAGGCAAAAGAACTGATTGTATACGCGCGGGAAAAATACAACGACGAACTGGAATTTTTGTGGAAGCAGTTTCCGGGCAATGCCGTCCTGCGCCGCAAAGACACCGGCAAATGGTATGCGGCCCTCCTGGTGCTTGCGCCGGAAAAGCTGGGGCTTCCCGCCGGCGATTTGGTGAACATTCTGGACGTACGCACCCCGCCGGGCGAAGCGGAAACGCTGGCGGACGGCAGGCGGTATTTTCCGGGCTATCATATGAATAAAAAACATTGGCTGACGATACTCCTGGACGGGAAAGTCCCCTCCCGGGAAATCTTCCGGCATATAGACCAAAGCTATACGCTGGCCGTAAAATAGCCGGTTAAACACGCGCCGAATATCCGAAAAATCATTAAAAGCACATGAAACTCCCCGGGCTTACGCCCGGGGTTTCTTGTCTAAAGAAAACCACCGGCTAGGCCGGTGGTTCAGAGTAGGTTCTACCGGACCCCGAGACAAAAAAACTCCTTTTGTATAATAAATTGCCTGTGCTAGCAGGCAATTTAACAAAAGGAGGTCCTTAACATGGATAAGGACATAAATAAATTATCACATACAAGCTGGAATTGCAAATATCACATTGTGTTTGCTCCGAAATACAGGCGACAGGTGTTCTATAAGCAAAAAAGGGTTGAAATAGGAAGAATACTGCGCAAGTTATGCGAATGGAAGGGAGTAGAGATAATAGAAGCGGAAGTATGTCCAGAGCATATACACATGTTGTTATCAATCCCCCCGAAATATAGCGTAGGGAGCGTAATGGGGTATATAAAGGGGAAAAGCAGTTTGTTGATATACGAACGGTGGAAGAATATGGAGTACAAGTATAAGAACCGGGAGTTTTGGTGTAGGGGGTATTATGTGGATAGAGTGGGAAAGAATAAGATAAAGATAGCGGAATATATAAGAAACCAGTTGAGGGAAGATAAGCTGGGAGCGCAGCTGCCGTTTGACAAGAGTCCCTGGGAGACGCGGGCGACAGGCTGTTGAGAGGCGTTCCACGCCTGGCTAGTAAGGAGGGGCAGGGCCCCAATGTGAAAAACCCCCGGCTACGCCGGGGGATATTTATTCTGTTTCAAAATCTCAGCTTCGCTTGATTTTGCCCGCCACTAACAAACAAGAAGAAAACTCCGTTTTCTTGTGGCGGGATTTTCATTCATCCCCGGGTTTACACCCGGGGTTTTCTGTGAGGGTATCAATAAACATCCCCCGGCGTAGCCGGGGGTTTTTCTCAATACGGGCGCAGCCCTCTCTCTACTAGCTACTACTTGAAGTAGTTTCAACAACCTGTCATTTGCGTTTATTCTCTCTCTTATTTTGTCATCCCCGAGTGTTTTTGTCGGGGATCTGTCGTTATTAAAATGGAGCAGATTCCCGACTACTACCTTCGGGAATGACTCTTTTTTTCATTTATACCTGTCTGACAAAATTCTCTTTCTTCTTGCTCTTATATTCTCGTACTAAAACAACCTTACTCAACGGTGTAACTTAAACCGAACCCCCAGCCTAGCTGGGGGGTTTCAACAGATACAAAAAATCCTCCCGTTTGAAACGGGAGGATTTTTGGGTTTTGGAAAACTTATTTGTTTTCTTGGCTGTCGGTTTCGGCCGGCGTTTCAAACAGCGGGCCGCAGGCGCAGCCGGACTGGGTTTCCCCTTCCTGGCAGTTGCGGGCGATTTCCGCCGAGCAGGTGCCGCCTTCCGCATCGTCCTGAGCCGTTTTTTCCAGCGCGGCCGGGGCGGGTTCTTCCGTCCGGGCTTCCGAAGCCGGAACGTTGTTTTCTTCGGCTTCTTTCGGCGTTTCAGCTTCCGCCGCACACGCACAGCCTGCCTGCACTTCGCCTTCGCCGCAGTTGCGGGCGTTGCCGACGTAGCAAGTGGCGCCCTGGGCGTCATCGGGCACAGTTTGGGAAAGCGCTTCTTTCGCCATTTCGGGCTTCGCTTCGGCGGGTTTTTCATCCGCGCCGCAGCCGCAGGAACAGGCGTCTTCGTGCGCTTCTCCCGCACAGCAGGAGCAGGATTCGTGGTAAGCGGACAACTCTTTCTCGGCTTCCGCTTCGGCTACGGCCTGCTGGGCCGGGGTTTCTTCGGGCACGTCTTCGCCGATTACGCCGGGCACAAAGTCGGCGGGCGCGGTGTTGGCGCGGGCCGCTTCCAGCGCTTTGGCGGTCGGACGCAGGGTTACTTTGCGCCATTTCCCTTCGCCTTCGGACGCGGTGGCCACAAATTCGTTGTTTTCCACGGCGCGGTGGATGTAGCGGCGCAGCTGCGCGCTCATCGGGCGGAAGCGGAACACGCTGTGGCCGCGTTTAATCATATCAATGCCTTTTTCAATTTCGGCGTCAATTTTATCTTCGGCCTTTCTCCAGTAGTTCTGCGTGTCGGTGATGACGGAAATCGGCTTGTCAAAATGGCGGCTTAACGCCAGCGTGGAGAGATACTGGATGGCTTCCAGCGTTTTGCCTTCCTTGCCGATGACGATGGCCGGATGGTCGCAGTCAAAGGTCAACAGAATGCGCTGCTGTTTTTCATCCCACCAGACGTTGAGGTTTTCCACCTTCACGCCCATATGGGTAAGCACTTTCTCCAGGTATTCTTTGGCTTCCTGCATGGGAGCTTTTAAATTTTCCGGAATGACCGCGCTGCGAATCGCTTCGCACGGCAGCATCTGCGGCTCGTTGGCTTTGGGCAGTTTTTCTCTTATTTCGCGCGCTTCGGAAGTTACGCGTTCGCTTCTGCGTCCCCCTCTTTTGGCGCCGCGGGCGGATTCGCCGCGTTCTTTGCGGCCGCCGCGCCCGCCGCGGGAACCGCGTTCGGATTTAGAAGAGGAACGTTTTTTCGGCACGTCCATATAAATTTGCGAATCCAGGTTGGCGGACGTCCAGCGTTTTTGGCGCAGTTCCACCACGGCCGGGCGCGAGCCGATGCCCAAAAAACCTTTTTTGGGGGTTTCCAGCACGGTTACTTCTACCTGGTCTCTTCTGAGGCCCAGTTCTTTAAGACCCTTGGCAATCGCTTCGGATACTTCTTTGGCTTGTACTCTAATTTTGCTAGGCATATCAAAAATGCTCCTTACTTAATTGGCCTTGGCCATTTTTTTGTTGATGACGCTCTGAATCCCGAACGTAAGCAGGCTGTTGGTCAGCCAGTACAATACAAGACCCGACGGAAAGTTCATAAACAGCAGCGTGAAAATAAGCGGCATATACTTAAACATCGCGGCTTGGGACGGATCCGTCCCGGCGGGAATGTTCCCTTTTTGCTGGAAGAACATCACCGCGCCCATCAGGATGGGCAGGAGGTAGTACGGATCTTTGGAAGAAAGGTCCGTAATCCAGAACACGAACTTGGCCCCGTGCAGCGCCCACGACGTGCGCAAGGCGTTAAACAGCGCCAGGAAAATAGGCAGCTGGATTAGCATCGGCAGACAGCCGGCCAGCGGATTAACCTTATACTTCTTATATAAGGCCATCGTTTCGCGGTTGAGCGCCTCGGGGTTTCCTTTGTATTTTTCCTGGATGCGTTTCATTTCGGGCTGAATCTTCTTCATCTGGGCGGCGGATTTTAACTGCATCAGCGTGAATTTGAACAAAATCGCCTGCAAAAGGACGGTCATCATAATAATGGCCACGCCGTAGTTGCCCGTCCAGCCGTAGAAAGTTTCCAGCACGTTGCGGGCGATTTTGCCCAGCGCGCCGAAGAAACCGAACGCGATGGAACGATCCAGATGATAAGGAAGCTTCAAAAACTGCTTGTAGTCTTTCGGCCCGAAATAAAAATCGGATTTATATTCCGCTTTGGATTTCGCTTCCACCGTTACGCCGGGCACGGCAATGGAAAGCCGCGGGCCTTCCAGCGCGCCTTCTCCGGCCAGCCCCCACAGGCGTTTTTGCATACCGATTTTTTCTTTGGAAGCGGTCAAATCGCCGGGTTTCCAGCCCTGCGGAATAAGAACGGAAAGGAAGTAGCGGTTTTCCACCCCGGCCCAGGTCCAGGGCAGGGTGGGTTGTTTGTCGCCTTTGGCGAAGGTTTCCAGCGTCGGTTTCTTCTTGCCTTCTTCCTGTACGAGGTAGACGGCTTTGGATTCGCGTTCGTTGTCGCCCATTTCGCTTTTTACCGTGGCCAAACCGGGGCCGAAATTCCAGCTCCACGGCGCGACCGTCAGATTCTGCGACGTTTTATTCTCAAACGTTACGTTTACGTTATTAATGCCGTTTTCGTTAAAACGGAAGGTTTTGTAAACGGTAAAACCTGGCACAATGTCGCCGGCGAAGGTGATGGAATCTTTCGTACGGGCAAATTCCGAAAAATCCACCTGCGGCAGCGTGGAAAAATACCCTTCCCCTTCGTACGGGGTCAGGTCCACGTCGCCAATAATGTCTTTAAACAAATAGGTTTTGATGCCCGCGCCTTTGGAAGAAAACGTAACGTCGGCCTGCGGGAGGGCAAGCGTGATTAGTTCTTCGGGCTTGGGGGCGGAGGTTTTTTCTTTGGTTACGGGGGAAGAAGCATCCAGCACGGCTTGGGCGCCGGTTTGGCGCTGCGCTTCTTGTTCGGACTTCTTTAACTGGGCCTCGGCGGCTTGCTGCGCCGCGCGGGCTCTGGGCAGGGCGACAAACTGGTTGTAGCCCGTAATTACCAGCAAAAACAACATTGCCGTAATCAGAAACTGTCTGTTCATAAAACTCCTCTTGTTTTTCGCCGCGCGCGGCCGGCGGGCCGGGCGGCACTGAAGAGGAAACTTCCGACTTCGTAAGAAAAAATAGCGTCAGGGCACCGGGTCGTATCCGCCCGGATGCAAGGGATGACATTTCAGCACCCGCACAAGTGCGAGCCAGCTCCCTTTAAATGCGCCGTGTTTGATAATCGCTTGCTTTGCATACTGGCTGCACGTGGGTGCAAAACGGCATACCCCTCTGGGCCCCAAAAAAGGGCGCAGCAACAACATAAAAATGTTGAGCAGCAAAAGCAACAAATCCTTAAACAGAAGCGAAATTTTCTGCATATGTCCCTTCAATAGTATACGGTTACTGCCTTTTATCTGAAGAGCCTTGTAATAAAGCGGCCTGGCCGCACAGTGTCTTGAGCGCATCCTGCGCTGCGTGCACGTTACTTAATTTTTCGCTGTCTCTGGGGCTGAACACAAGGTCCGTCCCCGGTTTGATATTTTCTCTGTTGAGTCTGAAAGCTTCCCTTAACAGCCTTTTGGCGCGGTTGCGCACAACCGCCGGGCCCAGCTTCCTGGACACCACCACCGCAAAACGGGCCGGACCGGTTTTATCCCGGCCGGACCGCCACCACAGTATAATCCCGTTATACTGCAACTTAGCGCCGCCTTGGATAACAGCCTTAAAATCTCTTTTAAGGTGCAGGCGGCTAAGTCGCGGCAGACCGTAGGGCGGCATAATGTTTAAGCGGCTCTGATCAGTTCGTGGCGGCCTTTGGCTCTTCTGGCGCTGAGCACTCTTCTGCCGCCGGCGGTAGCCATTCTGGCTCTGAATCCGATGTGTTTGGCACGTCTTCTTTTGTTAGGTCTGTAGGTCGGTAACATTTTCTTCTTATACGTTAATTCTGGCCCGCAAGAGCGAACTGGAAAGAACGTATCTCCTGTGATTAATTTAAAATGGTTTCTGTATGAAACGTACTGATATTATATCTTTTCTTGCAGAACTTTGCCAACAAGTTTACGAAGCGGCCCGGGCATAATAATCCCGCGCCCCCGGGGAACGCGGGAAAACGGACCTAAATTTATTTAACGGGGATGAAGTCTCCCTCGGTTAATACGCCGCGGCCCATCAGCTGGCCGTCGTGCTTGGCCGGATAATACGCCATCACCTGCTCGGACGGGTCTAACAGTTTAGCGGGGCGGCCCGCAGGATGATAATAGGTGCCCGCGGGAATTTCGTATATAATAACGTCCCCGAAAATTTTGCTTTTGTAACGGCGGCCCTGCGCGCCGGAAGCGTGCAGATCCTGCGCCAGCCTGGCCTGGCTGTCGTACGTTTTTACGGTCGTAACGACGGGATCGGAACCCGTGCGGCCCAGGGCGCTCATATTCACGCATACAGCCGGGGAGTCCGTTTTACTGCGTACGGCGTCCACCTTATCCTTTAATACGGGCGGAACCCGGTCCTCCGGGTGAATATCAAAGGTACCGTCGCGGTAGAGCACAATCATACTGCCGCTGAAAAGCTGGGGCAGACCGGGCACGTTTATCCAGCGTTCCAGCACGGCTACCTGAACCGTCTCCCCGTTCAGCGGGTGTCTCTCCAGGGTATAGACGCGCGTTCCAAACGATTTTTTTGTAAACAGCTCCGCAAGGGAACCGGCCTGCGGGGGCTCCTGCGGCCCGCCGGAAAATTCCACAATAAACGGCAGCAAATCATCGTTTGGATGCAATTTTTTGTAGGCGGCGTCATAGGCTTTAACCAAGGATTCGGGGGCCTGCTCCGGCGTGACAAACGCCGTTTTGCCGCTTTCGTAACGCAGGAGATAGCTGCCTTTGGGGCAGACCCGCTTTACGTCGGAAAAATAACGCAGGCGGTCGTTTTTAAAAACAGTTATTTTCTCTCCGCTGCGGCGGCCGATAAGCACGACGGGATTTTTTTCCACCCCGGCATAATGCCCGATGGTGCTGTTTAATTTGTGGGTCTTTTTAAAATGACGCGCTTCCAGCTTCACGATACGGGCTCTTTCGCCGGAAGGAAGCGTAAGAACGGCGGGTTCTTGCGCCTGTTTTTCCAAAAGTTGGGTCAGTTTGGCGCCGTGCACCAGGTCCAGCGGCGCGGGCGGCACCATCGGCAGAAGGGCGGATCCGGCCGCGGGGATTTCCTCGGGAAACGGAATGGTCAGCTGTACGGGCTCCCCGGGAAACTGTAATTGCGTTTGCACGCCCCGTGCGGCGGAATACGCCGCCGCGCCGGGCAAATTGCGCGCTCCGGTTTTAACGATTCCTTCCGCCGCGGAAGTACGCCCCAGGCCTTTCGCCACTCCTTTTATAAGCTTGCCGTTCTGTGCAAAAACAGCCGGCGCGCAGATAACGCACGCCAGTGAAATAAGAAAAAAACGAATGCCCAACCGCTCCATATACCTCTCCTGTTAATAACGACTTTATGATATTATTTCAAATACACGCCCGCGCCGCAAGGGCCGAAAGACCCACGGAGGAATGGGTCTTCCGTCTGGGTCTGCCCATCGGCGCCTAAATTTGCTATCCTTTTTGGGTATTATGATATTTTCCGATTCGGGCATTATTTTACTGCGCCAGGAATTCCGCGAGGCAGACCGCATCGTGTCCCTGTACACCCGGGAACACGGCCGCATCAACGTGCGTCTGCCCGGCGTAGCGCGCCCGGCGGGCAAATTAAAAGCGTTAAGCGAGCCCTTCGCCTATGCGGACTACCGCATTTACGTGCGCCGCGGCGGAACGGTGGGCACCATTACGGGCGGCAAATTAAATTCCATTTTTCCGGCGGTCCGGCGGAATTTAAAACACACCGCGCTGGCCCTGCACTTCTGCGAACTGGTGCAGAGGCTGACCCCCCTCCACCAGCCGAGCGAAGAGAAATTTGAACTGCTCCTTTCCGCGCTGACCGAACTGGAATTCGGCGAGCCCAACCCCGCTTTTTCGGCGGCGTTTACGCTTAGGCTGATGATGCTGGCCGGCTTTGGGCTGGACCGCCCGGTGCTTAAAATTTCGCCGGAGTTCTGGCGGCGTATGCACGAGGACGAACTTTCCTCGCTGGACTTTTCGGCCCCGGAGGACCTGCTTTCCCTCTCCAAATGCAACAGCGTCTGCCGCCGCTTTTTAAACCAGTATTTAACCTATCCGCTCAACACGCTAAAAAGTTTCGGGCTGGACGAAACCGACCCCGCCTCCGCCTGGACGGCGGACGAAGAAGCCCCGCTGGAAGACGCGGCGCTGGAACCGGCGCCCGCACACTAAATTACCCCGATAAAAATCTTTTATGGGCCCTTTGGCCCGCTTAAAATAGGTCCAACGGCCCTTGTTCCCCGGCCCGTATTCTGCCATAATTAAACTATCAACTTTTTGGAGGAAATATGAATTATACGAAATATATGGGCGCATTTTTGACGCTGGCGCTTCTGGCCGCGCCC
Source organism: Candidatus Avelusimicrobium alvi (assembly GCF_958451995.1). NCBI lineage: Bacteria > Pseudomonadati > Elusimicrobiota > Elusimicrobia > Elusimicrobiales > Elusimicrobiaceae > Candidatus Avelusimicrobium > Candidatus Avelusimicrobium alvi. The sequence goes on along the minus strand of NZ_CAUDSG010000001.1, from coordinate 12,692 downwards.
CTTTGCGCCGTACAAGCAAAACCGGCCCCGAAAAAAGAACCCGTTTCCTGGCAGGCCGCCGTTAAAAAAGAAAATACCCGCGTAAACAACCGGGGCGCCGCATCCGTATTGGGCGACGACGTAGGCGCCAGCGTGCGCCGCATCGCCTTACACGCCCAGGAAGCCAAAAAACTGGAAAATTTTTACGCCCGCCTGCGTAAAGACAAACGCGTGACGGAACGTTTTATCCGTCAATGCCGGGCCAATTACCAGGCCCTGCAACAAGCCGCCGCCAAAAACCCCTTGTTTTCCCATTACGCCCTGACGGCCTTAGTACCCGTTGATTTCTGCAACCTCGCGCCCGAAGACCTGGCCTATGCCAAACGCTTTTTTGCCGGACAAGCGGCCGCGGCCGAAGCGCGCCAGTACAAAAAAGCCGTTCTGCTGCGGCTGGAAAATCGCTCTTCCGTCTTGTGGTTTGTCGTTAATCCGCAGGATAAAATGCTGACGTTTAACTACAACGACCCGATAGATATTGACACCCTGGATATTTTACAAACCGCGTGGACGCCTTTATCCGTCCGCTGACCTGCCGTTCTATACCAAAAAGAACCCCGGCCTATAACAAGCCGGGGTTCTTTTTCATACCGACAAAGGTTTACGACAGCAGTTCGTCCATATCCGGGTAAATGTCTTCCAGCGAGTGATAGATTTTAAACGCATTTTCGCGGATGAACTGGGTGGGCTTTTTGATTTGCGGCACCACGCAGGTGCGCATTTGCGCGGCAATAGCCGCCGTCGCCCCGGCCACGGAATCTTCAAACACCAGGCATTGGGATACGTCCGCCCCCAATTTTTGCGCCGTTTTTAAATAGACCTCCGGGTCCGGCTTGGGGGTGGAAACATCGTCGGAAGTGGTAACGGAAGAAAAATACTTTTTAATACCCTTTTTCTCCAGCAAAAACATCACCCAGCGCGTAATGTTAGAAGAGGCCAGCGCCACTTTTAGCCCCCGGTTATAGAAAAACTCCACCGCCTTTTTCGCGCCGGGGCGGAAGTGAACCTCCCCGTCGGCGGCCAGGTATTCTTCAAAAAGCGTATAGGTGCGGTCGTGCATTTTCTGCACGTCCGTGTCGCGCCCGAAATGGTGGGTGATAAAATGGGAGGCGTCTTCCCGGCTCATGCCTACGCAGGATTCAAACAGCTCAAACGTAAAATCCAATCCGTCCTCGGCCGCGGCCTTCTTGTAACATTCAAAGTAAATGGGTTCGGTGTTAAACAACAGGCCGTCCATATCAAAAATAACGGTCGTAATCATATAGCCTCATTATAGCAGTTTTTGCGCCGGCGTTTCCCTGCGCGCGCCCTCCGTATTTTATATAATGTTATTACCTATGAAATACGGTATGAATTTTCAGGATATGATATCCGCTCTAAACACCTATTGGACTAAACAAGGCTGCATCCTCGTTCAGCCCTACGACGTTGAAAAAGGCGCCGGCACCTATAATCCCGAAACCTTTTTCGGCTCCTTAACCAAAAAGCCCGTCAACCGCGCCTACGTGGAACCCTGCCGCCGCCCGGCGGACGGCCGCTACGGCGAAAACCCCAACCGCCTGGGCAAATACTACCAGTATCAGGTTATTATGAAGCCCGCCCCGGCCAACATTCAGGAAATTTACTTAAATTCTTTAAAAGCCATCGGCCTTGACCCCAAACAGCACGACGTGCGCTGGATTGAGGACGACTGGCAGTCCCCGACTTTGGGCGCGTCCGGCGTCGGCTGGGAAATTTGGCTGGACGGGATGGAAATCACCCAGTTCACCTACTTCCAGAATATGGCGGGCTACGCGTTAAACCCGATTACGGTGGAAATCACCTACGGGCTGGAACGCATTGCCATGTACTGCCAGAAAGTGGACAACGTGTTTGACCTGCGCTGGAACGACACGGTAACCTACCGCGACGTACATCACGAAGGCGAACGCCAGTTTTCGCATTATTATTTTGAAGAATCCAACGTGGACCATCTGCGCCGCTACATCCAGGAATGCGAAGAAGAATGCCTGGCCCTGTGCAAAAAAGGCCTGTACCTGCCGGCGTACGACGACGCGATGAAACTTTCGCACTATTTTAATATGCTGGAAGCGCGCGGCGCGATTTCGGTGTCGGACCGCACCAACAACATCACCAAAATCCGCAATCTGGCCAAAGCCTGCGCCAAAGCCTATGTGCAAAGCGTGGAAAAACAAGAAGCCGCAACCGAGGAGGCCGCCCAATGAACGCTTTATTAGAAATCGGCGTGGAGCATTTGCCCGCGCGCTTTATGGCGCCCGCCTTAAAGCAGCTTGAAACCTTAACCGCCCGGCTGTTGGACGAAAAAAGAATCACCTATCAGGCCGTACACGCTTTCGGCACCTACCGCCGCCTGGTGGTGGTGGTGGAAGACATCGCCGACAAATCGGCCGACGTGCAAAAAGAAGTGAAAGGGCCGCCCGCCAAGCTGTTAAAAGACGCCGCCGGCAACTTTACCCCCCAAAGCGCGGGTTTCGCGCAGAAAAACGGCATCGCGCCCGAAAAGCTGACCGTGGTGGAAACGGACAAAGGGCCTTTCATTTACGCCGTCGTTAAAATCAAAGGCGAAAAAACCGCCAAACTGCTGCCCGAAATTTTCACCCGCATCGTAACCGGCCTGGAATTTGCCAAAAATATGGTGTGGGAAGAATCCGGCCTGCGCTACGGCCGCCCGATACGCTCCTTAATCGGCCTGTACGGCGGGAAAATTATCAAATTCTCCGTGGCGGGCGTGGAATCGGGCCGCAATACCTATCCGCTCTCTTCCTTCGGCCGCAAGCCGATTAAAGTGGAAAAGGCCGACAAAGCCTATTACACCGAACTCCTGCGCTCCCAGCCGCAGCCCGTGCTGGCCAGCCCGGAAGAGCGCAAAGAAGCGCTGGTAAAAACCGTCTCCAACGAAGCGAAAATACGCGGCTACCGCGCGGATCTGGACCCGGAACTGGTGGAAGAAACCGTCTGGTTCACCGAACACCCCGTGGCCGTGGGCGGCGATTTTGAACTGAAGTTTTTAACGCTCCCCAAAGACCTCATCACCACGGTGCTTAAAAAACAAATCAAAATGTTCCCGGTTACCGACGAACAGGGCCGGCTGCAGCCGTATTTTATCGCGGTGCGCGACGGGATTTCCGTCAACCAGAACGAAGTGCGCGACGGATTTAAAAAAGTAATGTCCGCCCGCCTTTCAGACGCCGTGTTCTTCTTTGAAAACGACAAAAAAGAAGGCCTGGAAAAATTCAAAGAAAAACTCAAAAACATTTTGTTTTTGGAAGGACTGGGCTCTATGTTTGACAAGTCCGAACGGACGCAAAAGCTGGCCGGCTGGCTGTGCGACAAACTGGGCCAAACCGCTTTAAAGCCCGCGGTGGATTACGCGGCTTCGCACGCGTATGCCGACTTGGCGAGCCACGTCGTGTACGAGTTCCCGGAACTCCAGGGCTATATGGGCGGCCAATACGCCGCGCTGGAAGGCCGTAAGGACGCCGCCAAAGCGATGGAAGAATTTTACTTCCCCCTCACGTCCGCTTCCGCCCTGCCGTCCACCGAAGAAGGGTGCATCGTTTCGCTGGCCGGCAAGATGGACACGCTCGTCGGCAATTTTCTAATCGGCCAAATCCCGACCGGGAGCGAAGACCCCTTCGCCCTGCGCCGCCAGGCTTTTGCCGTGGTGCGCATTCTGCTGGAAAAAGGGATGAACGCGTCGCTTAAAGAACTGGCGGAAAAATCGGCTTCTCTGTATCCCGCGCAAACGGCGGACAAAGGGCTGAAAGAACTGCCGGGCTTTTTATTCCAGCGGCTTGCGCTCGTGCTGGAACAGCGCAGGCATAACGCCGCCACGCTAAACGCCGTATCCAACTGGTATGAACTGCCGCTTGGGCAAGTAGAAGCGCTGGTAAGCGCGCTGGAAGCCGTTAAAACGGGCGAAGAATTCGCCTCCGTTTTAGAAGCCGCCAAACGCGTGAGCAACATCCTTAAAAAAGCCGGGGACGTAAGCGAAAACGTAGATGAAAAACTGTTTGAACTCCCGGCCGAAAAAGCGTTGTACGATAAAATCCACGAAGTGGACTCCTCTTTAGGCTGTGCGGTAAATACCGCCAAAACCAAAGAAGAATACCTGCGCGTATTAAAAACGTACGGCGCGTTTAAGGAACCGCTTGAAAACTTCTTTAAAGACGTAATGGTAAACGCGGACGACCCCGCCGTGCGGCAAAACCGCCTGGCGCTCCTGGCCCGCGTACGCCGCTACCTGACCCAAACGGTGGCCGACATTACCAACCTGTAAGTTTAACCGTACGCAAAAACAAACCCGGCTTATCAGCAGCCGGGTTTGTTTATTAAAATTCCCATACTGTTTCTGAAGAACCGGAACTAAGCTTTGTTCCTCCCAACGAAGCACACAACGCCAGCCCCTTTTTATCCCGCCCTGAACAAATACGCTTATTTAAATGGGCTTGCGGCCCGCCATAACTGGGGCCGACCAGCTGAATAACATACGAACTGCATCCTTCCCGGATAGGACATACATACGGATTACGGATTCCTTCGTCAAAATTATAAGTGTAATATTTTCCGTTGCATTCTAAATCCTCACATTCCAAATTATTCAATCCAATAGATAAGTCTTCCAATGTGCAGGTATCGCTTTCTCCTTTTTCCAATTCGCACACGGCAGCAGCATTTTGAATGCTTTTGAGCAGGCTGAGCGCTTCCGCCGCGCGGCTTTTTTCCACCGCTTTTTCATACTGCGGCAGCGCAACCGCCGACAAAATACCGATGATTAAAACGACCACCAACAGCTCTATTAACGTGAATCCGAGGCTTTTCTGCATGGGATATATCCCCCCCTATTTATATAAGTTGATATCCCCAATTTATCAAAAAAAAAAAACAAATCAACCCCCTTGCCGGGGGCAGGGCCCAGAGGCTGGGCTCCCTTCTCTGGCCTGGCCAGGGCTCAAGCAATAAACGGTGCTATTAGTTAGATGGGAACAACAAAGGGGGTATGCGCCCGTCTGGTATACCGCTGCCCGCAGGGTCCGCTCCTCCCTTTCCCTGACGGTGCCATCCGACTAATTGAGCCACACCGTTTAAACAATGTTGCCAAGCACCGCAAAGTCTGCACGGCCTGCGCCGGGTTCCACAAAATATTTCACCCCTTGACAAATTTCCAAACCCGCCTATACTATTCATACAGGAAGTTCGTCCCGCAGGCCCGCCGGGGGCTGCTGTAAGCGGACAAAGCGGTAACACGAGGTAAAGTTGCTGTTGTTGTAAAGGCGTCGTGCCGGGAGAAGTTGGCGTACGCGCTCGTCAAGGCCAGGACGGTTGGGTAACGTAACTGTCCGGGAGCCGGTAAAGGCGTATTGCAGGACGTATCCGGCCGCGGATGAGGCAGGGCGTTAAGTGCTGTTTCGTCTGGAAGTTAGGGCGCTGACGCAACGTCGTAAAGCGGTGAAGTGCGGCAAAGGTGAAACGGAGTCGTATGAGTCGTGAGTAACGGTGTGTTTCTTTCCGGTTGATGTAACTGCTTCGGCCGGGTGGAAACGGTAAGCGGCATAAGTCCCGGCAGTTGTTGCAGTGGGCCTGTCCTGAGCAGTAAATAATGCAGTGAGGAGTAATAATGCAGACGTCCAGATGAACCCCTCGGTTTAGATAACCGGGGGGCTCTTTTTTGTCCCGCCAAATTGTTTTTCCCCGCCGGCGGTAAGCTTTTCCCCCATAAAAAACCGGGCCCTAAAAGAGCCCGGAAATCTGATGTGATGCACGCGCACGGCTTTATTCCAGCACGCTCGGAGGCGGTAACACAGAGGAAGAAGACGGCACGCTCTGCGCGGAAGATTCGCCGGAAACGTTTTCCGTTTCTTCATCCTGCAAAGGCGTTAAAATCATTTCTTCGTAGCTTTCGTCCGGCAAAGGGGTGATGGCTTCTTCGCGCGGGACAAACTCTTCTTCCTGTGCGGCGGGCGCGGACGGACGGACGGACGAGACGGCGCCGGAAGAAGGCCGGGCCGGAGCCTCGGAAGAATAGGCGTTGCCGGGGTTCCACCAGGCGGGCGGATTGCCCGCGCAGGCTCCCGCAAACAAACACGAAGCGGCCAGGAAAAGGATGTTTTTCTTCATAATTTTATTATACCAATATCACATTTATTTGGCTAAATCCGTTTGCGCGGCGCGGCGGTAGAGCGCGCCTGCGCGGTAGCTGCTGCGCACCAGCGGGCCGCTGGCCACGCCTTTAAAACCGACGGAAAGCGCATATTCTTCCCACGCGCGGTATTCCTGCGGCTCCGGGTAGCGCGCCACGGGATAATGCGCGGCGGACGGGGCGAGATACTGCCCAATCGTCAGCAAATCCACTCCGCACGAACGCAAATCGTTCATCAGGCGTTTGACCTGTTCGTCCGTCTCTCCCAGCCCCACCATAAAGCCCGTTTTGGTTAAAATATGCGGCGCAAGTTTTTTGGAGTTCTCAAGCAGTCCCAGCGTGCGGCGGTAATCGGCCCCCACGCGCACGGCGGAATATAATTCGGGCACCGTTTCCACATTATGGGCCAGCACGTCCGGGACGGCCTCCAAAACGGTTTTTAAAGCGGTTTCGTCCCCGCGCAAATCGGAAATCAGCGGCTCCACCTTTACCTCGGGCGTTAAGGTTTTAACGGCGGTGATGACGCGCGCAAAATGCGCCGCGCCGCCGTCCGGCAAATCGTCGCGCGTGGGCATGGTCAGCACCGCGTAGCGGATGGACCATTCCTTTACGGCCTGCGCCACCCGGGCGGGTTCGTTGTCATCGGGCGGAAGCGGGCGGGCTTTGCTTACCGCGCAAAAGCGGCAGCCGCGCGTGCAGATATCCCCCAGCACCATAAAAGTGGCGTCCCCGCAGTTAAAACATTCCCCCCGGTTGGGGCAGCGGGCGGCGTGGCAGACGGTGTGAAGCGCGTGCCGGTCAATAGAATCCTGCGCGCGCAAAGCGGCGGACGAACGCAGGGCCGCTTTGTTGCGGCCCACCAAATCTTTAAGCCACTGGGGCATGGGTACGGTATTCATTATGCATATTATACAAAAACCGCCGCCCGGGCCGCCGAAAACGATATAATATAATAAAGTTAAATCCGTCCGGGGAGACCGCGTGAAACGTTTGCTATCCGCTTTTTTATGTTGCCTTGTGCTGGCCGCGCCCGTATGCCGCGCGCACGCCAAAGACGCACCCGCCAAAACCGAACAGCAGCGGCTGGAAGAAGCGGGCGAGCTGTATTTTTCCTATAAACCCGAAGAAGCGCTGGAAGCGTATATTGAACTCTCCAAAGATACGAAAAACCGCCAGGCTTTTTTAAACGCGGCGTTTATCGCGATGGAGCGGAACAACCCCAAGCAGGCGGTGGACATCGCCGCCGCGGCCTACCGCATTTACCCGCAGGACCGCGAAATTATTGAAATGACCGCCGAAGCCTACCTGGCCGACGGACAGTACAGAAGCGCGGAAAAGTTCCTCTCCCTGCTGCCGGAAGACCCGGACCGCGCGGGATTTTTCCACATCAACCTGGCGCGCGCGCAGATGGGCCTGAAAGAAAAAAAGCTGGCTAAATACAATTTAAAAATGGCCGCCCGCGCGGGCACGCATCCGGCGCTGGCCAACTACCTGCTGGGGCTTTTGTACGAAGAAGAGAAAGACTATAAAAACGCCGCGGACGTATTTCAAAAAGCCACCGTTTACGACCACCAGTTTATTGAAGCCAAGAAGCACTACGCCCATGCACTGGAAAAATTGGGCAATTACAACGAAGCCTACCGCCAGTACCGTATGATTTATTCCTCCGACAAGAGCAGTAAAGAAGTCAACCAGGCGCTGGAACGCCTGCGCCCGCGCCTTTCGCGCCCGGAAAAAGAAATCACGGGCGGCAAAGAAATTATCAAACATACGTTTGTAAAACCGCTGGTTCCGCCGGCGGACGTTAAAACGCGCGAAATAAAAGTGGGCATCGGCATGCGCCAAAACGGCCGCCCGTCCGCGCGCTCCACCGTGCATTTTATTCCGTCTCACGCTTTTAAAATTACCGACGGGCAGTCCGGCGCGGTGCTGGCCCGGGGCAAAGCCAAAGAAAGCTGGGTGGCCGTCCTGCAAAACGGCAGGGCGCATTTACTCAGCCCGGCGGGCAAAAAAATCGCTTTTACCAAATCCGTTATCGTTACCCCCTCCTCGCAAACCGAAGGAGAAGGACATACCATTATTGTTAAAAACGTTATGAGCGGCGCGGGGATGACCTGGGCCAGCGTGGATGATAAAGAATACCGCGGCAAACTGCAAATCACGCACGACGCCAAGCGCAATACGCTCATCCCCGTCAATATCGTTAATATAGAAGAATACCTGCAAGGCGTGATCGCCTCCGAAATGCCCACCAAATTCCCGATGAACGCCCTGCGTGCGCAGGCGGTGCTGGCGCGCACATACGCACTGAAACACCTAGGCAAGCACAAAGCCTACGGCTACGACGTGTGCGATACGCAAAACTGCCAGGTGTACGGCGGCGTAAATTCGGAAAGCGAACGCGGGAACGCGGCGGTGGAATCCACCATGGGCGAAACCCTGGAATACAAAAATAAACCCATTGAAAGCGTTTTTTCGGCCAATTGCGGCGGCGTAACGCAAAGCGCGAAAGAAGCGGGCTGGACGGAAACGCCGTATTTAAACCCGGTATCCGATTACAAAGATTTTGATTTTAACGGCTTACAGCCCTACCACTTTAAAGAACTTTTGCAATATCCGCACGACGCCTACAGCCGCTACGACAAGCACGTCAGCCTGGCGGCCTACCGCTGGACGCGCGTGGTGGATGAAGAAGATTTAAGGCAGGTCATCAAACGCCAGAAAAAAGACATCGGCAAAATCACCGCCCTCATTCCTCTCAGGCGCGGACGCTCCGGCTATGTCAGCCGCCTGCTGGTGAAAGGGACCAAAGGCAGTGTTACGCTTAATAAAGAAAACGTCATCCGCAACAATTTAAGCCTGGGCATGCTGCGCAGCAGTTATTTTATCGTGGAGCCCAATTACGAAAACCGGGAACTGAAATACTTTGTGTTCTACGGCGGCGGCTGGGGCCACGGCGTGGGTTTCTGCCAGACGGGCGCCGCCGGACGCGCCGACGCGGGGCAGGATTATAAAACGATTTTGAACCATTACTTCCCGCTGGCGGATTTTAAGTCTCCCGCCGCACCCAAGGCCGCTGTAAAATAAGCCGTCTGCGGCCCTCGCAAACTACACCTGCCGATTCGCCGGGCGCTTTTAAAACCCGTTTATAAAAAACCCCGGGCCGTTTTTAACCCGGGGATTCTTATATCTAAAAACAAATTATCATTTACTGGCCCGAAAGCTTACGCTGGGCCTGCGCCTGGACGGTTTCAATGCGTCTTTGCTTTTCGGCGTCCGGCAGGTCCGAGGCCAAAATATCGTTTACGCGCTCGTACATTTCGCGCAGTATGGGGCGCGCTTTTTCTTCCAGCGCGGCTTTCTGCGCGGCCGACGCGCGTGAGACACCCGGGTCCTGCATCAGCTGGGAGAGCGAGCTTTCCACCTGCCGCTCCAAGCGCGCCTGACGCATCTGCGGTTCGTTCTGCACTTGTTCCAGCTGGCGGTTTACGTCCTGGCGCAGCTTCATGGAAGCCTGCTGTTTAGCCGTTTTGGAAGAATCCGGGTCCGTCCAGATTTTCATATATTCGTCGTAATACTTTTGATAAATTCCGTCCACGCGGCGCGCCCCCTCTTCGCCGTACACTTCCCCGGCGGTACGGAGCTTTTCATCGCGTTCCTGGGTAAGGGACTGGTCAATCGCCGCCAGTTCTTTTTCACCGGCTCTGTAGCTTCTGCCCAGCGTTTTGCCCTCTTCTTCGTCTTTGAGTTTCTGCTCCACATCACGGCGTTCCACTTCGTCTTCCGCCGCAAACAGCCCTTTGGTGGACTTGCCGCTTTGCGCCAGCAAATCTTCAATCGCTTTTCTGCGTTCGCGCTGGTTAGCCAGCTGCTGTTTGTAATACTCCTCGGCCGGAAGCCCCTGGCGCGCAAGCAGCATATCTTTTTCGCGGGCGGCGTCAATCTTTTCGCCCGCCAGGGCCGCAAAATCCGCGCCATATTGTTTGGCCAATGCCTGTTTTAACAGATTGTCTTTGGCCAGACGTTCCTGTTCAAACTGTCTAAAGCCGTTGTCTTCCGTCATTTTTTGAAGTTTCTGCTCATATTTTTGGGTAACGGCTTTCACTTTGTCCGCAATCTGCTGGGGCGTCTGCCCCGGCGCGGTAACGGCGGCGCTCATTTCTTGTTGAAACGAATTCATCACCTGGCCGGCCTCTTTGGCGGCCTGCGGGCCAAACGCCTGCCCCATGCTGTTTACCACGCCGGCTTTTTGGGCGGCCACCTGTTCCAGCACGGGCGCAAACGGCCCGGCGGCGGCCGCTTCGGGCGAGGCGTTGCGCTGGAGATATTTTTCAATATTCGCGTCCTTCTTGCTTTTCGGCAGCAGCGCCCTGGCCACGGCGCGGTCAATCCCGGAAGAAAGGCCCTTTAACTGGCTTTCCAGCTTCTTGTGCTGTTCTTTATTCATAGCCGCCATAAACGGCGAAAAAGCGCGTTCCCGCTCGGCCAGCATCTGCTCCTGCACGCCCGGGCGGTAAACGCCGGGCGCCTGCGAAGAAGCCCCCGTCGCCGCGCCTGCGGATGAACCGGCTGCGCCACGGTATTTGCCGTAGTCGGCGGCGGAAAGCCCTTTGACGCGGTACGAACCGGAAGAAGAATCCCCCACCGAGGTGCCCGGCAGAGAAGCGTACGGATTGCGGCCGACGGCCTGCGTATCCAGCGTATAATCATTGGCGTTTAAAGACAAATCCGGGCGGCGCACGTAACGCTGGACGGCCAGCGCGCGCTTTTGCTCCTTGGTAAGCGTGCCGTCCCGGCCGGCCGGTACGCCTAAAATTTCTTCGTTTTTAAGCGCTTCCATAGAGAGGCGTTCCGCCTCCGCGGCACGTTCCCGGGCCGACCGGCCGGAAGCATCCGCAGCGGGCGAATAGGAAGTGGTGCGCAGCAAAGCCAGCCCCAGGGCCAGCAGCACCACGATTAACAATCCCAATTGAAAAAGCTGTCTGTTTTTTTCCATAAAATTTTATTTGGCGGCGGCCAGCGGCATCCCGCGCGCAGCGGCGGCTTTGCGTTCCAGCTCGCCGTTTAAGCGCACCTGAAGAGCGGTCATCTGTTCGCGGTAGGCCGCGCCCAGCGCATCCAACTGTTCCAGTTTGTGGCTCAGGCGGCCCGGCTGGCGCACCAGCGCGTCCGCCCCGTTTTTGTATTTCTCAAAAATATCACGCGTTTGCAGGACGGCTTCTTTACCGTATAATTTTTCAAACTGCGCTTCAATTTCCTGATGCGCCGCAATCAAACGCGCGCGCAGGGCGGCCGCGTCCGCTTCCGAAAAAGAGGTCAGCGGGTCGCCGTATTCTTCCACCACGGCGGCAAAGGCCGCGTCGGCCTCGTCCCCCACGCGGGTCAGTTCCCGCTCGGCGTCTTCGGGGGTGGGCACGGAGGAAAGGGCCAGCCAGTAATCGTCCGCCGCTTTTTGCAAAACAGGCTCGGCCTTTTGGGCGCATAAAGAACCGTAATCGCGCGCGATACCTTCACGCAGGCGGCGGGAGCCGTCCCGCAGCACCTGACGCGAAAAACGGCTTTGCTCCGCATCGGGGCGGGACCAGGTTTGCGCTTCCTCTTCCTGCGTAAAGTCGGAAAGTTTTTGGGAATACTGCGCGGTTAAATCCTGCAGTTTGGCCGATAATTCCTGCGGCGACTGGGAGGCAAGAGCGGCCTGGACGGCGTCGTCCCTAAATTGGGTCAACAGGACGGAAGCCTTCTCCCCGGCGCGGCGGGAGGCGGCTTCGCGCACGGCGGCCTGAAGCGTATTTTTCTGGGTGACAATTTGCTGCGAAACACGGTGATCCGGCGTTTTGGGCAGGTATTCTTTCAGGCTGTCTGACGGGATAAGCGGCCCGCTGACCAGCGGCTTGGAACGCGCCTGCGCGAGCGCGCGGACCTCCTGCGCTTTTGTCATATAACGCTGTAAATTATCCGCGCGGGAAGAACGGCGCTTGGGGTGCACGTCCTCTTCCGGCGGCGTGCAGGCGAAAAAACAAAACGAAACAAGTGCGGGAATCAGTAAACGGGATGTTTTCATAATCTCATTATACCCCAAATGGGCTTCTTTGTCATTCCTTTTTCCGAGGGACGTGCCGTCCACGCTTTTCTATGCGCGCCCAACCGATTAACCGGGCCACACTGTTACGGCAGAAACGCTGTGTTGCGTTCACAGACGTGCCGTCCACGCCTCTCTATGCGCGCCCGAGTGATTGGCCAGGCCACATTGCTATAGCAAAAACGCTGTGTTGCGTCCACAGACGTGCCGTCCACGTTTTTCTATGCGCGCCCGACTGATTGGCCAGGCCACATTGTTACGGCAAAAACGCTTTGCGGCGTTCACAGACGTGCCGTCTACGCTTCTCTATGCGCGCCCGACTGATTGGCCAGGCCACATTGTTACGGCAAAAACGCTTTGCGGCGTTCACAGACGTGCCGTCCACGCCTCTCTATGCGCGCCCGAGTGATTGGCGAA